>CAZXAO010000108.1:0-6180 GCA_964638465.1 uncultured bacterium
TTCCTTTCCCACCATCGTGGCCTCAGGCACCCACACCGCCCTCCCCCACGCCCAGCCCCGTCCCGTCAAGATCGCCCACAACGCTCCCCTGCTGGTGGACTACGGATGCGTGTACCAGGGGTACGCCTCGGACATGACCCGAACGATGTGGGTCGGTTCCCAGGTGGACCCGGAATTTGAGAAGATCTACCACATCGTGAACGACGCCCGGGCCCGGGCCATTGAGGCGGCCCGGCCCGGCTTGAACACCGCCGACCTGGACGAGGTGGCCCGGGCCTACATCCGCGAGAAGGGCTATGGCGAGGCCTTCGGCCACTCCCTGGGCCACGGGGTGGGCCTGGAGATCCACGAGGCCCCCTGGCTCGCTCCCCGACGGGGCCAACGGCCAGAACAGTTCACCTCGCGGCTGGAGGCCGGCCATGTGGTCACCGTGGAACCGGGCATCTACCTGCCCCATCTGGGCGGGGTGCGGATTGAAGACCTGGTGGTGATCCGGGAGGACGGGGCCGAGCTGCTCACCCGGTCTCCCAGGGAACTCCTGCGTCTGTAGGCGTAAAATTGAGGGCCGTGGGGAAACCCTAAGCCAAGGAGTGGTACCATGCCGGAATTCAGAACCGGAATGGCCATCAAGTGGAACGACGAGATCTACCTGGTGCTGGACTACCAACACCAGCACATGGGTCGGGGCGGCGCCACCACCCGGGTGAAACTCAAGAATGTACAAACCGGTGCGGTTCGGGAGGTGACCTTTCGGGATTCGGACCGCTTTGAAGAGGTCCGGCTGGAGCGCCGGCCGGCCCACTTCTCCTACAGCACTGGCGACCACTATCACTTCTACGACACCGAAACCTACGAAGAGGTGGTGTTTGACCGGTCCCAGATTGAAGATGCCCTGGGCTACCTCAAGGAGGGCCTGGAGGTCAACCTCCTGTATGCCGAGGGCCGGCCCATCGGCCTGGAACTGCCCTTCCATGTAGAACTGGAGGTGGTGGAGACCGATCCCGGGCTCAAGGGCGACACGGCCTCTGGCGGGTCCAAACCGGCGAAACTGGAAACCGGCATCACCGTACAGGTTCCCCTCTTCGTTCAGGTGGGCGACATCGTGCGGGTGGACACCCGCACGGGCAAGTACATTGAACGGGTGAAGTAGCCTTGAAACTGGACTTTGACGCCCTTCGTCGGCTCGTGGAACTCATGGAGGAAAAGGGGCTGGACGAGTTCACCTTCCGGGATGGGGACACCCTGCTCCGGATCGTCCGGAATCGGGGCTCCGGGGTTCAGCCCCAGGCCGGAGTCGCAGCGTCCCCGACACCACCAGTTCCCCGGGAACAGGGAACGGAATCGACCCCGGAAACACCACCCAGGACACCGGCCTCCGAAGAAGCACCGGAGAAACGGGGTCTGGTGCCCGTTCGGTCCCCCATCGTGGGCACCTTTTACCGCCGTCCGGCTCCGGATCAACCTCCCTATGTGGAGGTGGGCGACATCGTGGAGCCTGGCCAGATCCTCTGCATCGTGGAGGCCATGAAGGTGATGAATGAGATCCCCTCGGAAGTCCGCGGCCGCATCGTAGAGATCCCGGTGGAGGATGCCACGCCGGTGGAATACGGCCAGGTGCTCTTCTGGATTGAACCCCTCTAAAGGCCCAGTTCGTCCCGGAGCCGGGCCACGAGTTCCTCCTGCTGGCGGAAGGAGGCCGCACCCCGCCGGATCAGCAGTGGATTGGCCAGGTCCGGCCCTCGCCGCTGCCAGACCAGCACCGTTTTGCCCGCCTCCAGTCCCCGCAGGAACTGCCGTTCCATGTTGCCCCCGGCAAAGATCTCAAAGCCCACCAGCACATCCGCCAGGCAGCCAATGAGGTCGTCCCGGACCATTCCCGAGCCGGGGGTACCCACATCGTCGGGTGCCGAGGGGGTCACCAGCAGCCACCGGCCTCCAAGCCGTTGAAGCCATCGGCTTGCCAGCAGGGTCCTGAGCCCCCGATCCCCCACCAGGATCACCGGACACCGGGCCCGAACCGCCTCCTCGGCGCAGGCCCGGTACGCTGCCCGCAGGGGGCTGGTTACCACGCTCACCCGCATCTCACGCAGAACGGCTGCCGCTGCCTCCCGGAGCACCCCTGCCACCTCTTCCCGGAGAAACCGGGAGTTCAGGAAGGCCACCCGGGGACGGTGTCCCCAGAGCTCCCGGGGCCCCACCCCGTAGAGCAGGGGCACCCGATACGGCAGAGTCCGGAATTCTGGGGGATAAGCGGGATCGTCCTGGGTGACGATCCATCCGCCCTGTCGCTGGAGCCAATCCCAGAGCGCCCGGGTGCGGGCCAGATGGCGATCTCGTTGGTGCCGCAGGAAATCCACCACCGTAGAGGGCAATTCGAAGACCTCCCGCCAGACCTCGGGGGAGGCCTGGAAAACCTCCCCGGGTTCCCGGCGTTCCCGACGAAGCACCTCCAGGATGCGGGCTACGCGAGCCATCCGCACACCCGGCAGGGTGTGCAGGGCCAAAAGCCAGAACTCCCGGGGTGTGCTCACGGCCATTGGAACACCGCGCCCCGATCCCCTGCCACCACGAGGGTATCACCGTTCAGGGCCACCCGACGGAAGGTCCCCAGGGTTGTCAGATCCACCGGCAGGGGGCGCCAGTGGTCGTGGGCCCGGGCATACTCGTAAACGCTCACGGCACTGGCCACCAACAGGTGCCGTCGGTTGACGGCCAGATCCTGCAGGGGCTGCCCCGCAGGGGCAAAGGGCATCGGGAGGTACCGGAATAGGGTGTCACCGGGCAACCAGATCACCAGGCCGTCGGTGCCCGCAATCCAGAGGGTATCCCGATACACCACGCCCACCTCGCTTACCCCGGGCTGAAGCCATCCCCGGGGATCGGACACGGCCCGGGGGGGCAGGCTGTCGGCTTCCAGCAGGAACACCCCCCGGTCGGTAAGGGCCACCACCCCCCGCTGCGTGGGCAACAGGCGGTACACCTCCTGCCCCCGCAGCCAGGCCTGTCCATCCGGCAGGCGGTAGGCACCGTTCTCGGTGGCCACCCAGAGGAGGCCCCGGGCCGTACTCAGGTGGTTCACCCGGGCCAGGCCCAACGGGGTGGAGGGCCAGGAAAAATGGTCGTCCTGGTATCGGTAAACCCCCCGGTCAGTGCCTACCCACAGGGCCCCAGGGGTCCAGAGGCAGGCCCGGATCTCGGCAACCGGAAAGTCCGGCCGGGCCCCGGCCCGGATCACGCGGGTGAACCGTCCATTCCAGGCGTTCAGGGCTTCGGGGGTGGCGATCCACCAGGTGCCCTCCGGCGTCGCGGCCAGGGCCACCACAGGACCCGGCCAGAGCCCCGGGTTCAGGGAATCCAGGGCCATCGTCATCCGCAGGTCATAGATCCACACGCCCAGTCCCCGGGTGCCCACATACAGGCGCTGCCAGGCGGCCACCAGGGAGGTAAAGTCCACCTCTCCCACATCGGGAAACCACCGTTTCAGGGGCTGAAGAAAGGACAATCGGGGATCCTGCCGGGTCACTTCGGCCCGCCGACCACACCAGACCACCTCCGGTGGTGGTTCCGTTCCGTCCTCCACCCGGAACCCCGAAAGGCTCCGCTGTTCCAGGCGGCCCCCGGCGTACTCCAGCCAGAGGGAGCGGGGTCCCAGGCCGAGGCTGACCACGGGAGCGGACAGGGTCGTCAGGGGAAGGTACCGGGGCTGGCCCTGAACCCACCGATACAGACCGGTTCCCATCACGAAGTACACCACCTGCCCTCCAGGCTCGGCCACGGCCAGGTCCACGGGTTCGGGGGTGATCCATCGGGCCACGAACCGCTGGAGGCCTTCGTCGTAGACCACGATCCCCCCTTTGGTGGAGGCCACAAGCCAGGGAGGGTGCACAGACAGGGCACGCACCTGGCCAAAGGCCCCTGCCTGCAGGGTCACGGCCAGGAGTCCGGACACCAGCAGGCTCGCACCGGGCACGGCTACGCCTCTTCGGTCGTCTCCTCAGGGGTCAACACCTGGCGGAAGGCCCGGGGCAGGAACCGCAGCAGGTCCGAGGCCATCAGGGCGTGCTCCCCGAGCTCCAGGGCGGCCAGATCCCCTGCCAGGCCGTGGAGAAAGACCCCGGTCACGGCGGCCTCCTCTGGGGCCAGGCCCTGGCCCAGCAGGGCCCCGATGAGCCCGGTGAGGATATCTCCGGTGCCGCCCGAGGCCATCCCCGGGTTCCCGGTGAGGTTCAGGTAGACCTGGCCGTCGGGGGTGGCCACGATGGTGGGTTTCCCTTTCAGCACCAGCACGCCTCCCAGGTGCCCGACCTGCTCCTCGGCCACAAAGAGCCGGTTTTCGTCCACCGCCCGGGGGTTCATGGAAACCGCGCGGCCCAGTTCCCCGGGATGTGGCGTCAACACGGGTGGCACCTCCCGAAGGGGCCGGTGTTCGGGATCCTCGTAGAGCAGCACGAAGGCATCGGCGTCCACCACCAGGGGGCCGTGGTACCAGTCCAGAAACCGATGCAAAAACTCCCGCACCTGGGGCGTGCGTCCCAGGCCCGGTCCCACCGCTACGGCGTCAAAGGCGATCCCGGTGCGACGCAGGGCTTCCACAGCCTCCGGTGCGATGCGTCCGTCCAACTCGGGCACCGGGAGTTTGATGGCCTCGGTGAGTTTGGCTTCCATCACGGGCATCAGGCTTTCGGGCACGGCGACATACACCAGGCCGGCGCCTCCCCGCAGGGCCGCACGCGCCGCCAGGGTGGCGGCCCCGGTAAAGCCACGGGAACCCGCCACGATGAGCACCCGACCGAAATCCCCCTTGTTCTCCGGGCCGATCCTCCGGGGCAGGAATTCGGCCACATCCCTGGCCTCCACCACCCGACGATGTCCAAAGGACCGGATCACCGCCGGGGGAATCCCGATGTCCACGGTGTACAGGTCGCCGGTATAGAGCACGCCGGGATACAGAAAGTGGCCGGTTTTGGGGAGTCCCATGGTCACGGTCACCACGGCCGCCACGGCCCCGGGCGCCGCCTGGCCGGTGGCTCCGTTAATGCCCGAGGGGATGTCCACCGCCACCACGGGCACGCCCACACGATTCAACAGGTCCAGGGCCAGGCCATAGAGTCCGGTGATCTCGTCTCCGGTGAACCCTGTGCCCAGCACGGCATCCACCACCAGGTCCGCCGATCGCAGTGCGCGTTCCAGATCCCCCAGTTGGGCCTCGTCCACGGGTTCTACCAGGCCGCCGGCCCGCTCCAGAAGATCCAGATGGAACCGGGCATCCCCCTGAACCCGGTCCCGATCTCCCAGCAGGAACACCTGCAGGTCCTGGGCCCGATCCAGCAGGTACCGGGCGGTAACAAAGCCATCGCCCCCGTTGTTTCCGCGTCCGCTGAGGATCACCACCCGCAGGTCTTCCACCCGCCACAGGGACTGGATTACCCCGGCCACGCCCCGGCCGGCGTTCTCCATAAGCACCACCCCCGGCACCCCCACCTCCTCTATGGTGATGCGATCCATCTCCCGCATCTCCTGGGGCGTCACCACGATCTGGGCCATCTTCAGCCTCCTGATTGCCAGTGCACCGCCTTGCGACGCCGTCGCTCAAAGCGGTTCAGGGCCAGTTCAATCAACCGGTCAATCAGCCGGGTATAGGGTAAGCCCGAGGCTTCCCAGAGTTTGGGATACATGCTAATGGGCGTAAACCCCGGGATGGTGTTCACCTCGTTGACGAACACCTGGCCGGTGTCTGCGTGCATGAGAAAGTCCACCCGGGCCATTCCCTCCAGGTTCAGGACCACAAAGGTCAGGCGGGCCAGTTCCTGGATTCTGTGGACCTGTTCTTCCTCCAGGGGTGCCGGGATCAGGAGCCGGGATCCCTCGTCCAGGTACTTGGCCTCGTAATCGTAGAACTCGCGGGAGGGCACGATTTCACCGGGCACCGAAACCTCGGGGGGCTGCCCTTCCAGCACGCTGACCTCAATCTCGCGGGCCGGCTCCACCCCCTGTTCCACGATCACCCGGGTGTCGTAGCGAAAGGCGCGTTCCAGGGCGGCCTGCAGGTCTCCGGGCTCCTTGACCTTGGTGATGCCCACGCTGGACCCCAGGTTCACCGGCTTCACGAACACGGGGAAGGCCAGGTGTTGCTGGATCTCCCGGGCCATTTCCGGGAGGGACAGGCCCGCCGCCTCCTGG
>CAZXAO010000109.1:0-6173 GCA_964638465.1 uncultured bacterium
ATGCCGATAAACTCCAGTGTCCTTCCCCTTGACAACACGATATCTCCTACAGAGGGGGAGAGGGTCGGTGTGGTAGGAGCGACTTCAGGCGCGACCTCCGGACCCCATCGCCACAGGCCGTCCCCACCCCGGGGTCCCCACGGGATTTTCCCCGAAAATCCCGTGGGGTGGTTTTTGTAGGAGCGGCTTCAGCCGCGATGTTTTCAGCCTGGGGAGGTTTCCGCCGCGATGGTTTTTCCTTCGTCCGGGAATAGGAAAGCGGTGCCAGGGCACCGCACTCCAAAACCTATGGAGTGCGGCGACCGGACGCCGCTTCCCCCTACACCTTTAAAACCTCCACCAGGTGGAGGTCCATGGCCTTGCGGAACTTGTCCACCTTTTCCACCTGCACCCGCACGCGGCTGCCCAGGCGGACGAGCAGCCGGTCGCCCCGCCAGAGGGTCCGGGTTTCCCGGACGAAGCTGACCTTTTCGGGGAACCGGTCCAGGGACACGAAGCCCTCGGTCAGGTATTCGGTGATCTCCACGAAGAATCCGTAGGGGGTGATGTGGGTGACCACGCCCTCAAACACCTCGCCGACGCGGTCCTTCATGAACTCCATCTTCTTGATGTCCAGCAGTTCAAACTCGGCGTGCTGGGCCACCTCCTCGCGTTCCGAGGCCTGTTTGGCGATCTGGGCCAGGGTCTCCACCCAGGCGGAGTCGGTGCGGGGTTGGCCCAGGAGCAGGTCCTTGACGATGCGATGGACCACCAGGTCGGGGTATCGGCGGATAGGAGAGGTAAAGTGCAGGTAGTGCTTCAGGGCCAGGCCGAAGTGCCCCACATTCTCCACGGCGTAGCGGGCCTTGGCCAGGGATCGCAGCAGCAGGTAGTTGATGAGTTTTTCCTCGGGCTTGCCCTCAAAGGTCCGGAGCAGGCTCTGGACATACTTGGGGGTGAGTTTTCGGGGTTTGGGCAGGGGTTGCCCCAGGAGGCTTTCTGCGATGCGGAGAAATTCCTCAAACTTCTCTTTTTTGGGAGGTTCGTGGATCCGGTAGAGGGTCGGGATCCGCCGGCGGCTCAGGTACACGGCCACCTGATGGTTGGCCAGGACCATGAACTCCTCAATCAGCCGGTGGGTGTCCAGGCGGACCGCCTCGGTGATGTCCAGGACCTCGCCGGAGGGGAGCAGGGAGATCTCCGGTTCCGGCAGGTCAAAGTCCAGGCCACCGCGTTTGACCCTCCGATGGCGGAGCAGCCGGTAGAGTTCGTGGGCCGTACGCAGGGTTTCTCGTAGGGTTTCCAGGTTGACCTGGAGCTCGGTTTCCGGATCCCGGGGCTCTTCGCCCTCCAGGATCCGCTGGGCGTCCTGGTAGGTGAGCCGGGCCCGGGAGTGGATCACGGCGGGGAAGATCTTCAGGCTGCGGGGGGTGCCCAGGGGGTCCAGGCGGATCTCCAGGGAGAGGGTCCAGCGGTCCTCGCCAGGCCTCAGGGAGCAGAGGTCTCCCGAGAGTTCGTGGGGCAGCATGGGTACCACATGGTCCAGCAGGTACACCGAGGTGCCCCGTTTCAGGGCTTCCCGGTCCAGGGCGGAGCCTTCGGGCACGAAGGCCGAGACATCGGCGATATGGACGCCCAGAAGAAAGCCACCGTCCCGGGTTTTTCGTATGGAGATGGCGTCGTCAAAGTCCTTGGCCGTTCGGGGGTCGATGGTGAAGATCAGCTGGTCCCGGAGGTCCTGTCGCAAATCGGCCACGGCGTCCGGGGGTTTCCGTCGGAGGGTCTTGAGCACCTTCCGGGGGAATCCTTCGGGGAGGTCGTACTTCCGGAGCACCACCCGGATGTCCACCGAGGGGTCCTCCTCGTGCCCCAGGTCCTCCAGGATCACCGCCTGGTACTGCTGGGGTGGGCCGACCACTTTGAATACCACCTTGTGGTCGGTGTCGGCGCGTCCCCGGGCCACGGGCAGCCGCGGCGGCAGGGTGAATACATCGGGTTCCACATAGCCGCCCCGGAACCCGCGGCGATAGGTGCCGATGAAGTGGCGAATGCTGTGTTTCAGGATCTTCAGGACCCGGCCTTCGGGTCGTTTCTTTTCCCGCAGGACCTCCACCAGCACGATGTCGCCGTTCATGGCGTTCTTCATGTGGTGGGGAGGGATGAAGATATCCGGGCCGTCGTCGCATAGCAGGAAGCCAAAGCCCTCCTTGAAGCGCTGGATCCGGCCCTGCACCCGGCGTTTGGGTATGAAGAAACGGCCGTATTCCTCGTAGATGCGTTCCTGCTGGAGCAGTTCCTGAAGGGCCTGCCGGATCAGATGGTCCTGGGCCTTCTTGAGCCGAAGGGCCCGACGGAGTCCCCGAACGGTGCCTCCCCTGGTCCCCTTCCGTTGAAGGTACTGGAGGATGGGCCCGAACAGCTGTTCGGGCCGGACCCCCTTTCGGCGTTTCTTATCCGAAGACTTCGGCAATGTACTCTCCTGCCCGGGTGGCGGCGATGGCGCCATCGCCCACCGAAGTGGTGATCTGGCGGAGGGACCCCGACCGGATATCGCCGGCCGCAAACACCCCGGGTTGATTGGTTTCCATGTGCTCGTTGGTGATCACATGCCCCTGCTCGTCCAGGTCCACGAAGCCGCGGACGAAGTCGGAGTTGGGGATGAGGCCGATGTACACGAAGACCCCTTCCAGGGGGATCACCCGGGTCTCCTGGGTTTTGACATTCCGCACGCGGACGCCGGTGACCATCTGGTCGCCCAGGATCTCGTCCACCACGGTGTCCAGGACCAGCTGGATGTTCTCCCGGGCCCGAACCCGCTCCTCCAGGATCCGCTCGCCGCGGAACTGCTGACGCCGGTGGATCAGGTACACGGTCCGCGCCAGGTTGGAGAGGTACAGGGCCTCGGTTTTGGCCGAGTTGCCGCCGCCGATGACGGCCACCCGTTTGCCCTGGAAGAAGTGGCCGTCGCAGACGGCACAGTAGGAAACCCCCCGGCCGTAGTAGGTGTCCTCGCCCGGGACCCCGAGCCGGCGGGGATCGGAGCCGGTGGCGATGATGACGGTGCGGGCCTGGTACTCGCTGTCCACACCCGTGAGTACCAGGGTCCGGTCCGGGGCCCGGCGGAGGCCTTCAATTTCGTCCAGGAGGATCTGGGTGCCGAACTTGACGGCCTGTTCCTTCATGCGTTCCATCAGGGCCGGGCCCTCAATGCCCTCGGGAAAGCCCGGGTAGTTTTCCACCCAGTCGGTGAGGGCCACCTGGCCGCCCACCTCGCCGCGTTCAAAGACCACGGTGTTGAGCCCGGCCCGGGCGGCATACATGGCCGCCGTCAGGCCGGCTGGCCCCCCACCGACGATGGCCACATCCCACAGGTTCTTTTCCACAGAGGATCACTCCTTTCTCGTTGCGGGAAGGTCTCCTTCTCCACCCGGAAGAATGGCGGAAAACGGCTCCAAACGGTTGACTCCCGACGGATTTGCCTGGATATTATAAACCGCTTCCCGTGGCCCCATCGTCTAATGGCTAGGACACCGCTCTTTCAAGGCGGCGGCGGGGGTTCGAATCCCCCTGGGGCCATTTTCCTTTGAGCAGGCCTCCAGAACCCCATGTCCCATCGGCTCCAGGATTACGACTTTGACCTTCCCCGGGAGTTCATCGCCCAGAAGCCCGTGGAACCCCGAGACCACGCCCGACTCTTCGTGGTGCACCGGGAAACCGGACGCTTTGAACACCGCCGCTTCTATGAGATTCCCGAGTACTTTCGGGCCGGGGATGTGCTGGTGCTCAACGAAACCCGGGTGTTGCCCGCCCGGGTCTACGGCACCCGACGCACCGGCGGACGGGTGGAGATCCTTTTCCTGGGGATACCGGACGAACACGGGGTCGTCACCGCCCTGATCCGCAGCCGGGGCCACCTTGTGACCGGTGAGCCCCTCCAGGTGGGCTCCGTGACCCTGGAACTCCTGGACCGAACGCCTGAGGGTCCCCGACGCCTCCGGGTTCCCCCGGATCTGGACTTTCTCCGCTTCCTGAACGAGCACGGTCTGCCTCCGCTGCCTCCCTACATCAAACGGCCGGTGGCCCCTGAAGACCGGGAACGGTACCAGACGGTGTTTGCCCGCAAACCGGGATCCGTGGCGGCCCCCACAGCAGGCCTCCACTTTACCCCTCGCGTGCTCCAGGCTCTTCAAGAAAAAGGGGTGGAGGTCCTCTACCTGGTGCTCCATGTGGGGCTGGGGACCTTCCGTCCGATTCGCACCGAGGATGTTCGCCAGCACGAGATGGACGCCGAGTTCTACGAGGTTCCAGACCCCGTAGCCGAGGCCCTGAAACGGGCAAAGGCCGAGGGCCGTCGCATCGTTGGCTGCGGCACCACCGTCACCCGGGCGCTGGAAACCTGGCGGCTGGACCAGGGGCCACGTCGTGGCTGGACCCGGCTCTTTATCTATCCGCCCTTCCGGTTCCAGGTTCTGGACGCCCTGATCACCAACTTCCATGTCCCCCGATCCACCCCTCTGCTTCTGGTCTCCGCCTTCATGGGTCGGGAACTCCTGCTCCGGGCCTACGAAGAGGCCAAACGCCGGGGGTATCGCTTCTTCAGCTACGGCGATGCCATGCTGATCCTGTAGAATCCTGCTGATGCTGGGATCCCTGCTGGCCCTTTTCCTCTGGAGTCCGTCCCTGCCGGTGCTGCCCCTGTGGGTGCACCCTGGAGACACCCTCTGGGTGGAAATCGCGGCCACCCCGGAGACTCAGCAACTGGGGCTGATGTTCCGGGACTCCCTGCCCGAGAACCGGGGGATGCTCTTCGTGTACCCGGAAAGCCAGCAGCTGGTTTTCTGGATGAAGAACACGGTGTTGCCGCTGGACATCGCCTTCGTGGACGAGGCGGGGGTGATCCGGGAGATCCAATCCATGGAGCCCCTGAGCGAGGACCTGCACCGATCCCTGGAGCCCGTCCGGTATGCCCTGGAGGTCAACCGGGGGTGGTTCCGGCGGCACGGGGTTCAGGTGGGAGACACTCTCAAGGGGCCAGCCCTGCTTCTGCCCTGATCAGCGTTCCAGCCAGAGGAGCCAGAGCCCGATGCCCCCGAGGAGCAGGTTGGGGAACCACACCGAGGCGGCGGGCACGAGGGCCCGATCGGCCAGTTCCTCGCCCCCGATGAGGAACACATAGTACACCGTGAAGATGAGGAAGGCGATGCCAAAGGCGGTGCCGTAGCCGCCCCGCCGCATCCGCATGGCCAGGGGGGCCCCCAGCAGCACGAACACCACTGCGGCGAAGGGGATGGAGTACTTCTTGTGGATCTCCACCCAGAGCTGGGAGATCCGTCGCCGCTTGAACTTCAGGGCGACCGGGTCCTGCTTGGGCAGGTGCTTCATGGATTCCCGGGTGATCCGGATCTGGTGCAGCAGCTGGCGGGTGTTCATCTCCCGGTCCGTCCGGAAGGTGCGATCCTTGCGGACCAGCCGGGTGTCCACCGGGATTACCACCCGCTGCTCGGAGAAGTGCACGATCCGGTACACTGGCGTCCGGGAGGTTCGGGAGGCCACGGCTTCGTGGACCTCGCCGTGGTACAGATCCAGCACCAGGTATTCGTCCCTTTTGCCACCCAGGCGGCCGCTGTCGGCCAGGATGGTGCGGATGCCTTCGGGAGTCCGTTCCTCCAGGAGCACTTCGTAGATCTTGCTGGTGCGGTCGTCCTTTCGGCCGATGTACAGCAGGGTGTTGCTCAGGCGGTTGAAGACCCGCTCTTCCAGCGACACCGTGGGTTTTTTCTGGGCGATGTCAATGAGGAGGTTCTTGAGGCGGTGGTTGGCCTCGGGCAGCACCGTGTTATTGAAGAGGGCCATGAGCAGAAAGACCACGCCGGCGGCTGCCAGGGGTGCCCGGAGGATCCGGGGGGTGCTGATGCCCAGGCTCTTCATGGCCAGGATCTCAAAGTCGGCGGACAGGCGGCCGAAGGTGACGAGCACGGCAATGAGGACGGCCATGGGGACCGTGAGCGCCAGCATGAAGGGCAGCGACAGGCCAAAAACCTCCAGTACGGTGGGAACGCTCAGGCCCTTCCGGAAGATCATTTCCATCAGGTCAAACAGGCGATCCAGGAGCAGGATGAGGGTCATTACCACTAGGCCGCCCAGGAAGGGGGGCGTCAATTCGGCCAGGAGATAGCGGTCCAGCCGTTTCACCG
>CAZXAO010000110.1:0-6159 GCA_964638465.1 uncultured bacterium
AAGACCCTGTTTGCCACCCACTATCACCAGCTGGCCCAACTGGGCAAGATCTATCCGGCCGTTCGGAACCTGACCACCCAGGTGAAGGAATGGGAGGGCCGCGTGATCTTTCTCCGAAAGGTGGTCCCCGGCGAAACGGATCGCAGTTACGGCATCCATGTGGCCCGGCTGGCCGGCATCCCCGAGGAGGTGGTCCAGCGGGCCCGGGAGATCCAGGAGGACATGGAACGCGAGGGCACCATCCGCACCCGGCTCACCCAGATGGACCTGTTTCGGCCCCCGCCGCCGACGGTCTCCCGGGCCGCCGAACGCGTGCTCCAGCGCTTGAAATCGCTGGATCTGGATGGTTTGAGCCCCAGGGATGCTTTAAACTTGCTCTACGAGTTGAAGAAGGAAGTGGCGTCCTGATGCTTTCCTTTCTCAAACGAATCTTCCGCGTGTGGGGGAACGAGGTGGCCGTGGACCTGGGCACGGCCTACACCCTGGTGTATGTCAAGGGTCAGGGGATCGTGCTCAACGAGCCCTCGGTGGTGGCCGTGGACCAGGCAACGGGCAAGGTGCTGGCCGTGGGATACGAAGCCAAACGGATGCTCGGCAAAACCCACAAGGGCATCCTGGCCAAACGCCCCATGAAAGACGGGGTGATCACGGACTTTGAAATGGTCCAGGAGATGCTCTACACCTTCCTGTCCAAGACCATCAGCAAGCACCTGTGGGCCAACCCCCGCACCCTGATCGCCGTGCCCTCGGCCGTCACCGAGGTGGAACTCCGGGCCGTCCGGGATTCCGCCGAGAGTGCCGGCAGCCGGGAGGTGCTCCTGGTGGCCGAACCCGTGGCCGCCGCCGTGGGCATCGGCATTGACATTGACGAGCCCGCCGGCCACATGATCGTGGATGTGGGCGGGGGGACCACCGAGATCGCCGTCATCTCCCTTTCCGGTATCGTCACCGACACCTCCATCCGGGTGGCTGGCGACGAGATGGACGAAGCCATCATCCAGTTCATCCGGGACCAGTACCGGGTGGAGGTGGGCCAGCAAACCGCCGAGCAGATCAAGATTGAGATCGGCAATGTCTTTCCCCTGGAGGAAACCCGCCGCATGGAGGTGCGGGGTCGCGATCTGGTTAGCGGCGCACCCAAGACCATTGAGGTGAACTCCGATGAGATCCGGGAGGCTCTGAAACCCGTGGTGTACCAGATCATTGACGCCGTCAAACGGGCCCTGGAGCGCACCCCTCCCGAACTGGTGGCCGACATCATTGACCGCGGGATCTACCTGTCCGGCGGCGGCTCCCAGCTGCGCGGCTTCGCCGCCCTGCTCCGGGAGGAAACCAACCTGGCCGTCAATGTGGTGGAAAACCCGGTGGAGTGCGTGGTCCAGGGCGCCGGAAAGATCCTGGAGAACCTGGACCACTACCGGAAGGTGTTGATCCAGCCCCGGAGTCAGGTCACCCCCCGATGAGGTCCACCGTCTGGTCCTCCACCGGCCTGTTCCTGCTGCTGGCCCTGCTCTTTTTGCTTGCCCCGGTGCGGCAGATCACCTCCCGGGTCCTCAGGAACACCGTGTACCAGCCCCTGCTCCGCCTGGATCAGCGGATCGCCTCCCTGCTCACCGCCGAGCAGGACCGTCGCCGCTGGCTCCAGGTCTTTCTGGAGCTCTCGCCGGAACTCCAGCGGGAGGCCCTGGCCCGTCTGGACTCCCTGTGGGGGGTCCCCTCCTCCGGCCGCATCGCCCACGCCCTGGCCTTTGATCCCCTGGGCGTTCCCCAGCGGATCCTCATTGACCGCGGGGCCCGGGACGGCATCACCTACGGGATGGTGCTGGTGCACCGGGGGGTGCTCGTGGGCAAAGTGGTGCAGGTGAACCCCGGAACCGCCTGGGTGAACACGGTGTTCCATCCCGACTTCCGGGTGGGGGTGGCCTCCCTGCGTACCGGGGTTCTGGGCGTCCTGGCCGGGGGGCTTCACCCCTGGATCCAGTATCTCCCTGCCTGGGCCTCGGTGATGCCCGGGGATACCTTCGTGAGCAGTGGCGTGGGCCAGTTGATCCCACCGGGCCTGGCCGTGGCCGTGGCGGAACGGGTGGACACCCTGAAGAGCAACCCCTTTTACCTGAAGGTGTGGGCCCGGCCGCTTTACGACCACGCCCGTTCAGCTGCCTTCGTGGTCCTGCGGCGGGCCGATCTGGGTCCAGAACCCCCGATAGCCGGGAGGCAGAGGGAGCTCCGGGGGGCCGCCCTCAGGGAAGAGTCCAAAGAGCGCAGCGCCGGTACCCGATAGGCTCACCAGTGCGGCGCCCCATCGCTTCAGGTGCACCTTAAGTTCCCGCAGTTCCGGATGCCAGCGAAACACCAGGGGCTCAAAGTCGTTGGCCAGGGCCCGGGCGGCCTCGGTCCACCGCCGGGCCCGAAGGGAGGCCACCAGGTGCGCCATCCGCTGCCGGGCCTCCTCGGCCGGCGTGTAGACCCCGGACCGGGCCAGGGCCTGGTACGCCTGGGCCGTGGAAACGCCAAAGGGGGGCACCACCAGGAGCAGGGGGATCTCCTGGGGCAGATCCTCCAGGGGTTCCAGTTCGTCGCCCCGGCCGCGCCCCCGGGCCCAGGCGAAGTCTTCAAAGAAGAAGGCCACATCTGCGCCCACGCTGCGGGCCACCTCGCGGGCCAGGGCCTGGGGTACCCCCCGGGCCTGCACGAGCCATCGGAGCACCACCGCAGCGTTGGCCGAGCCGCCGCCCAGCCCGGCTCCGATGGGCACCCGTTTTTCCACCCGGATCCGGAGGGGCAGAGGACGGCCCAGCCGGCGTTCCACTGCCCGAAGGGCCTGGTACACCAGGTTTTCGGCCCCCTGGGGACCGATGGGGTGGCATTGGACCTCCAGATGGGCGCCCTCCTCCACCCACACCCGATCACTCAGGGCCACGCGGGCAAAGAGGGTCTCCAGTTCGTGGTAGCCGTCGGGCCGACGGCCGAGCACGAAGAGTCCGACATTGATCTTAGAGGGGGAGAGCAGCAGGGGCATGAATCAAAAGGCGAACACGGAGCGGACCACCAGCACGCCCACAAAGCCCACCAGAAAGACCAGGAGATACACCAGGATCCACTGGAACCGTTCTTCCAGCAGAAACTCCAGGCCCAGGAAGATGAGCAGTACGGGCCAGAAGCGGATGACCGTCCGCCAGGCGGTGCCCCGGAGCAGGCCCAGGTTGTCCAGCAGCAACAGGAGCCCGCTCAGGATCAGAAACAGGGCCAGGGTGTACCGTCCGGTTCGCATCATCCTCGCACCAACCAGTTGATCACGCTGTTGAACACGGCCAGCAGGATGGCCGCCACGAAGGCCGTAAGGAACCCGTGGACCTCAAAGCCCCGGACCACCTGGCCGGTGAGCCAGAGGAGGAACCCGTTGATCACGAAGGTAAAAAGCCCCAGGGTCAGCACCGTGAGGGGCAGGGTCAACAGGATCAGCACCGGGCGGATCAGGGCGTTGAAGATGCCCAGCACCAGGGAAGCGAAGAGCAGGGCCCAGAACCCCGAGACCTCAATGCCCTTCAGCACCCAGCTCACGAGCCACAGGGATACCATGGAGAGCACCCACCGGAGAATCAAACCGCGCATGCCGTTGGCCTCCTCTTGGTTTAATTGTAAGGGACGGCGTATGATAAAAGGGCTATGAAGGCACCAAAGGGGATGTTTTTCCTGAGCCTGCTGGCCCTCTGGGGGCTGGCCTCTGCGGCACCCCACCTGGAGGTGCCGGAATCCGTGTACGACTTCGGAACCCTGGACGAGGGCAAGATCTACACCCACGACTTCGTGCTCAAGAACACGGGTACCGACACCCTGGAGATCCGCTCGGTGCGAACCTCCTGTGGCTGCACGGCCACCCTGCTCAAGGACACGCGGATCGCCCCTGGGGACAGTCAAATGCTCCATGTCTCCTTCAATTCCGCAGGCTACGGAGGCCGCCGCTTTGTGAAACCCGTAAGCATCGTGAGCAACGATCCGGACCAGCCGGAGGTGCGTCTACTGATCCGAGGCGAGGTGCGGGAGGTTCCCAAACCCCGGGGGTATGTCTACCCTTCGCTGCTCAACCTGGGCACGGTCAAGCCGGGCACCGTGGTGCTGGACACCGTGCTCCTGATCAGCGACGGCCAGTTGCCCCTGGTGCTGGAATCCATCAACGGCTTCAAGGGGGTGGATGTGCTGGGCTGGGCTCCGGACACCCTGCCCCCCGGAGATACGGGCCGCATCTACCTGAAGATCACCGTGGGCCCGGAGAAGCCGTACAGCGGCATCCTGATGGTGAAGACCAACGACGGGCGTCTTCCCCATAAGTTCATCCGCATCGTGGCCAATCAGGAGTGAGCATGAAGGGGAGAATCGGCTTCTGGATGCTCTTTTTGACCGGGGGGCTGGTGGGTGCAGCCCTCACCCTGCTCCTCACACCCTGGCGGGGGCCGGAACTCCGGGAACGGGTGGCCTCCCGGAGTCCGGAGCAGCGGATCCGGGCCCTGGAGAAACGCCTCCGCCGCCTGGAGGAAGAGCACTTTGACACCGGGGAGCCCGAGGTTCCCTGAGCGTTGAGGCCCCATGCAGGGAGGGCGATCCCCCGGAACCCGGCGGATCCTGCTGGCCTTCGGCGCCGGGATCCTGCTGGGGATTCTCGTGTACCTGTGCGTGGTCACGCGGCCGGCGAGCCGTGCGGTCAATGGCGCCGCCTACTTCCCTGTGGCCCGGGATCTTTTGAGATCTGCCCGGTCCTCCGTGCGGCTCCTCATGTTTGAACTCTTTGAAGCCCGGCCCGGTGATCCCCTGGACTCCCTGTATCGCTTGCTGGAACAGGCGGCCCGGCGGGGTGTGACGGTCCGGGTGCTCACGGAGGGAGGCGAAGCCCACCTGAAGGGCCGGGTGGGCCCCCGAAACCGGCAGACACTGTCCCGCCTCCAGCAGGCCGGGGTTCAGGTGCGGATAGACCAGCCCGGGCAGACGGCCCACGCCAAACTGCTCCTCGTGGACGATCGCTGGCTGCTTGTGGGGTCCACCAACTGGACCTACTACGCCCTGACCCACAACCTGGAGACCAATGTCCTGTTGCGGGGTGGGCTGGCCGTGCACCAGCAGGCCGCCTTCTTTGACTCCCTGTGGCGGCTGGCCCGGCCCCTGGAGGGCCTGCCACCCCTGGCCGACACCTCCCAGGCCAGGGCTCCAGAAGCCCCTCCGCCGGCCCCAACTTCGCGGACCCAGGGTTCACCTGCGGGGTCCTCCGTGGGGGCGAAAGCTCCTTTGTCCCCATCCACCTCGTTGATCCAGGAGATCCTGGCCCACCCGGAGGCGTACCATCAGCGGAACCTGGTCCTGGAGGGCCGCGTGCGGAATCTGCGACAGAAGTTTTCCCGACGAGGGAATCCCTATACCCTTTTCCATCTGGACGACGGCCAGGCGTGGCTGAAGGTCTACCTGCGGGGTCATCCTCCCCTGGAGGAGGGGCAATGGGTGCGAGTGGAGGGCACCTTTTATGCGGTCAAGCAGGTGGGTCGGCTGCGGTTCTACAACGAACTCACGGCGAAGCGCGTAGAGCCCGTGGAGGCACCATGAAGAAGGAAAAGAAACCGGGTCACAAGACGCGTACGCAGATGAGCCAGGGGGCGTTGGGCATGGGGCTCGTGCTCCTGAAGGAGGGCGACCCCTGTCCCCACTGCAAGATCGGCAGGATCACCCGCAACGCCAACGGGGATCTGGAGTGCAACCTCTGCGGCTACGGCCGCGTCCCCCGCAAGTGCTAACTCCGGAGACCTCTGAAGCGCAGTGCCCCGGCATGGCCTTGCTTTTTGGAGAGGGCGGTGCCCGGGCACCGCTTTGATCCCCTTTTGGAGTGCGGTGCGCTCGCACCGCTTTGATCCCCCTTTCGGGCTGCGGCACTCTGGTGCCGCTTTCCTCTCCCCGGTTGCGGCCATCGTCAGGATCCCCCTCTCCATAACCCATGGAGGGGGAAAGGGCGGGATAGAGACGGCAAGGGACCCGCGGCTCTTCCCCTTTTTCCAGAAGCCTGGATTTGCGAAGGTCCGGGGAGGGGCGTATATTTTGGCGGTCGGTACTCCGAAACCCAAAAGGAAGGAGGTTGGCGATGAGGAAGTTCGGGTTGGCGTAGGTCACCGGTGTCCTGGC
>CAZXAO010000111.1:0-6088 GCA_964638465.1 uncultured bacterium
CCCGTGAGTCTGATGCCCACCCTCTTAACCCTGGAGATGAAGGGCCTGATTGAAAAACATCCCGGGAACGCCTACGGGCGGAACCCGGTGTACGCAAAGGAGGAATCCCCATGAGCAAACTCGGGCTTCTGGCCCTGGGGCTTCTGGCGATGAGTAAAGCCCCGATGACCGTACCCTTCCAGGTGGTGGACCGGGGGATCCACAGCGGCATTCCCCGGCGGATCGCCCTGCTGGCCACCACCCCGGAGGTCTGGCACCAGCTCTTCCGCAGGATCCACAAGAACCAGATGCCCCTGCCGGTGCCCCCGGAGCCGACGAAGAGCGAGCCCGGGGTCTTCGTGTACATCGGAACCGGTACCCGGAACACCGCCGGCTACGCCCTGCAGGTGGACCGGGTGGAAATGAAAAAGGGCACCTTCACCGTGTACGCCACGGAGACCTGTCCTGCCGAGGGCTCGGCCCTGCTCCCCGTGCTGACCCAGCCCTATGTGGTGGTCTTCCTGCCCTGGGACGCCCCCGGGGTCACTCCCCGGGTGGAGGTGGTGCTCCAGCCCTGCGGGAGCAATTCACCGGACACCCTGAAGGCCATAGCCTTTGAACAATGGACAGCCACGGAGTAGAAAGCCCCTACGGCCCCCGGGTACTGGCCCTGGTGCTGGCCGGCGGCAAGGGCACCCGGCTCTGGCCTCTCACCCGGTACCGGGCCAAGCCCGCGGTACCCATCTTCGGCAAGTACCGGATCATTGACTTCGTGCTCTCCAACCTGGTGAACTCCGGGGTGTTCTCCATCTATGTGCTCACCCAGTACCGGGCCCAGTCCCTGGCCGACCACATTGAGCAGGGCTGGCAACTGGGACCGGCCCTCCGCTCCCGCGATTTCTTCATCTCTCTGGCCCCGGCCCAGATGTGGACCGGCGAACACTGGTACCAGGGCACGGCGGACGCCGTGTACCAGAACCTCCACCTGGTGGCCACCTTTGACGCCGACGAGATCCTCATCTTCAGCGCCGACCATGTGTACAAGATGGATGTCGGCCAGATGATGGAATGGCACCGGCTCCTGGGGGCAGAGGTGACGGTGGCCGTGATGCCCGTGCCCCGGGAGGAGGCTCACCAGTTCGGCGTGGTGGAGGTGGACGAGGACGGCTGGATTCGCCGGTTCGTGGAAAAGCCCAAAGAGAACCCGCCCACCGTACCTGGAAATCCCCATATCTCCCTGGTCTCCATGGGCAATTACATCTTCCAGCGGCTCGTCCTGGAGGAAGCCCTGCTGGAGGATGCCCAGCGACCGGACTCCTCCCACGACTTCGGCCGTGACATCCTGCCCCGTCTGGTGGCCGAGGGCCGTCGTGTAGCTGCGTACAACTTCCAGGAAAACCGAATCCCGGGCGAACCCGCTCCCTACTGGCGGGATGTGGGTACCCTGTTCGCTTACTGGGAAGCCCACATGGAGACCCTGCATCCCGGCGATGGTGGCCTCAACCTGTACAACCCCCGCTGGCCGATCCGTACCGTGAGTTTCCGGGATCCCCCGGCCCTGGTCACCAGTGGTGGGGGATACCGTCCCACCTTTGAAGAGAGCCTGGTGGCCGAGGGAGCACGGATCTACGGGGCCGAGGTGATCCGTTCCGTCATCGGCCGGGGCGTGGTGGTGGAACCCGGGGCCCACATTGAGGAATCCATCCTGTTCTACGGGGTTCGGGTGAAGGCAGGCGCCCGGCTGCACCGCGTGATCGTGGACAAACGCTGCGTGATTGAGGCCGGCGACCACATCGGCGAAGACCCGGAACAGGACCGGGCCCGGGGGTTTCATGTGTCCCCCGAGGGCATCGTGGTGATCCCGGCTGGCCCTCCCCGGCTCCGCCTGAATCGGCCCTGGCCCGAAGAGGAACCACCGGCTACGACGCCTCCGGCACTTTAAAGACCAGAAGCCGGGGTTCGGTGTACTCCTCGTAGGCGTACCGGATCCCTTCCCGGCCCAGCCCGGAGCGTTTGGCCCCTCCGTAGGGCATGGGATCTACGCGGAAGGTGGGCGAATCGTTCAGGATCACACCCCCCACCTCCAGGCGTTCAAAGGCCTGCCACGCCCGGGCGAAGTCCCGGGTGAACACCCCCGCCTGGAGCCCGTAGGCCGACCGGTTCACCAGGTCCAGAGCCTCCTCAAAGGTCTCGTAAGACCGGAGCACCACCACCGGAGCAAACACCTCCTCGTTCCAGACCCGAAGGTGCTCCGGTACCTGTTCCAGCACTACGGGCTCCAGCAGCCGACCCTGCCGCCGGGGCGGTGCAGGGTGGGCCCGGGCTCCCTGGTCCAGGGCCTCCTGGACCCAGGACCAGGCCCGGTCGGCCTCGCGATCGCTGATCATGGCCGAAAGGTCCACCTCCGGGTCTAAGGGATCTCCGGCCCGCAGCTGGTGGACCTCCTTCAGGAGCAGATCCCGAAACACCGCATACACCTGGCGATGCACCAGTACTCGTTGGACAGAGATACACACCTGGCCGGCGTAGGCAAAGCCCCCCACGGCCACCTTGTGGGCTGCCTTTTGCAGGTCGGCATCGGGTTCCACCACCACGGCGGCGTTGCCCCCGAGTTCCAGCAGTACTCGCCGGGCCGCCGTGATCTGTTTCAGGTGCCAGCCCACCCGTGCTGAGCCCGTGAAGGTAAGCAGGGCCACCCGGGGATCCCGGACAGCCGCCTCTGCATCCTCGTTAGAGGGCGTAATCACCGAGAGGGCCTCGGGCGGCCAGCCGGCCTCCAGAAGCAGATGGCCCAGGCGGAGTCCGGTGAGCGGGGCCTGGGGCGCCGGTTTCAGGATCAGGGGCGTGCCTGCCACCAGGGCCGGGAGCACTTTGTGCAGGGGCAGGTTCAGGGGGAAGTTGAAGGGCGTAATGGCCAGCACCGGTCCCACGGGGAACCGTCGGACCACGCCAAACTTCCCGGTGGCCACCGGCGTGAAGTCCAGGGGCAGGGCCTCGTACCGCAGGTCCATCAGGAAACCCAGGGCGCTCTGGGTATTGTTAATGGCCCGGTCCACCTCCCCGTAGGCCCACTTCAGGGGCTTGGCCACCTCCCGGGCGATCAGCCGGGCCAGGTCTTCCCGGTGCCGCCGCAGCAGCTGGACCAGGCTCTCCAGGATGGCGATCTTCTGGTGCTTGGGGATCTCCAGAAGCCTCCGATCGTACGCTTCCCGGGCCCGTTGCAGGGCCTCCTCCACCCGGGAACGGGGGGTGCGGTACACCACCCCCAGCCCCTGTCCATCGTAGGGGGCCCGAACCTCCCATGCTTCCCCTTCCTGCAGTTCTCTGCCGGCCACGATAAACCCCAGGGGTTCCATGGGCCTCACCTCCGTTTTTCTCCAAGCCTGAGCACAAAAAGGCTGGCCAGAAGCCAGAGGGTGTTCTCCAACACCTTGCGAAGGTTGGTGCGATCCCAGGACACCTCACCGAAGCAGCCGCAGGACACATCAATACCCCGCAGCACGGCCTGCGCCACGGCGACCCAGAAGGCCAGGTACAGGGCAAAGGCCAGCCATCGGGCGCCCAGCCGGCACCGGCGAAACACCAGGGCCAGGCCGGTGATCACCTCCACGGGAGGCAATCCGAGGGCTACCCACGGGATCCAGGCCGAAGGCAGCAGGTGGTACATCCGGAGGGAATCGGCAAAGGACCCTGGATCCGCCATCTTCAGAAAACCGGCCACCAGGAGCAGCACGCCCAGAAGAAACTCCAGGGATCGCGCCATGAGGTACCGCATCAGGGCTTTTCCTCCTGAAGATGACGAACCAGTTCAAGGGCTGGAACTACGGTCACCCAGGCTCGCCGGAAGCCCAGGGACCAGAGCAGGCGGGCCAGTTGCCAGGCCCGATACCGAAAGGCCGAGGTGTCGGTGATCACGATGGGTGTATCCGGGGCCAGTGAGAGGAGCTGCGAAACCCACTCTTCGGGAAATCGGGGATCCAGCACCTGCATGCCCTCCACGGAATCGGCGGAGACCATCAGTGCCCCGTGCAGGTTCAGGAGTTCCAGGGCCGGTCGCAGCGCCAGGTAGGCTGTGGTGTCTGCGGGACTTCCGGGACCCGGAAGATCCACCACCACAGGCCGCTCCCACACGCTCTCCCTTTGGCGAAACACCTCCCGGGCCTTCGGGTTCAGCACGAAATTCCCACCCCCCACCAGCAGGGCCAAACCCACGAGGCCCAGGATCTCCTTTGCCACCTGCGGAATCCTCACCGCCTGGAAGTATGCAGCAGATTCCCGGGAAGGCAACTCCCGGCGGGCGTGTATCCCCTCAGGATTCATACACACCGGGTGCCTGGTACACCCCTCCACAGGCCAGCTCCCGTGGGGATGCCCCCGGGGGTTTGACGGGCCCCTGGTTTGTGGCTATAATAGACAACCGCAAACGGCCCCATCGTCTAGCGGCCTAGGATACCTGGTTCTCAGCCAGGAGACCCGGGTTCGAGTCCCGGTGGGGCCGTTTCTCCTCTAAACAGCGAGCGAGAGCGTGAAACCATCGTGGCTTTCAGGGCTCTGGTCCTGGTTTCAGCAATACACTGGGGGATCGTCTAACGGCAGGACGCCTGGCTCTGGACCAGGAAGTCGGGGTTCGAATCCCTGTCCCCCAGCCATCTTCTGGCTTTTTTTCCTTTTCTTCTTTTTGATCCCCCTGGACGATGTCCTGGCCCAGCCCACCCACTTTGAGTTCCTGGTTTCTGGAACGCCTCAGGTGGGCTCCACCTTCGGCCTCCGGATCAACGCCCTGACCGGGGGAGGCTTCATTGATCCCACCTTCAACGAAACCGGACACCTGTACCTCATCGGCCCGGACACCACCGGGGACTTTTACCTCTATCCTGCCACCGTGCAGTTCCAGGCGGGCATCGCCCAGGTGAACCTCCAGGTGTACCTGGCCGATTCGGTGGCCCTGATTTGTGCCACACCAAGCCTGACCGATACCTCCCAGCCCCTGGTGGTCCTGCCCGGGGCCTACACCCATGTGCAGGTGCTTTTGCCCGGTGAAGAGCCCTTCCCGGGCACCCCCGAGGGGAAGCGGGGGGAGCCGGATCCCGCCTTCTATCTGGCTCCGGACACGGTCTACTTTCTGGCCCGGTTAACCGACGCCTACTACAACCCGGTGCCAGACACGGATACCGTGGTGTTCTCCTGTGTGAATGTGCTGGGTGAGAACGGTTTCGCCCGTTTTCCGGACCGGCCGCTGCTGAGTGGCACGGGCGATTCGCTCTTCTTCTCGCCCCGGGTGGCGGCCGCCCAAACCCGGATCATTGCGCAGGGATTGCACCTGAGTTCAACGGACACTTCGGCCGAGGTCACCGTGCTGGCGGGCCCTCCGGCCTTCCTGCTGCCGGTCTTGCCCGGGGAGACCCTGCTCCCGGGAGACACCACGCAAAACACCTGGTTTGCTCCGGGCAAAGCCGGGGAAGCATCCCCCCAACCCCTGGAGCAACCTTTCCCGGTGGATGTTTATGTGGTGGACGCTGCCTTCAATCCCGTACAGGACTACACTGCTCTGGTGGGCGATCCCATTGATGTATACGCTTATGCTGTGTACACCCCCGATGTCGCTGAAACCGATGGACCCAAGCCCCTGGAGAACCTGGTGACCCGCTTTACGGTAACTGCCCATGACCGGGGACTTTACCGGGTAATGGCGCAGGATCTGGCGGTCAGCGATTACAACACCCCCTATGGGACACCCCTGTGGATCGTCCCTCGGGCCGGGGGGCTGGAGGTCTGGGCCGAGCCCCGGAATATCCGGGTCCAGGATTATAGCAAGGTCTACGCGCGTCTGAGTACTCCTTCGGGGTCACCCATCCCGGGGCGCACCGTGCGATTCCAGGTGCTTGGCAACAGCCGGTCTCAGTTGCGCCCACCCATCGGGGTAACCGACAACCACGGTGTGGCCTATGTCCTGCTCATTCCCAATGTGGCAGACATGGGCGACACGGTCTGGATAGAGGCTCTCGCGGATACGCTGCGGGACACCACCTGGGTGTTCGTCCAGGGCCTGTCGGGCAATGTCTGGAAGATCTTCCCCAACCCCTTCGTGCTGTCCCGGCACTCGGTGGTC
>CAZXAO010000112.1:0-6032 GCA_964638465.1 uncultured bacterium
CATGGTGGCCTTTGGCGCCACCTTCGGCTATACCGTAATGGCCCGGGTGTCCCTACTCATCGGCCGCGTGGGCTTTCTGCTCTCGGACTGGCTTCATCTCATGTAAGGGCCCGTCAACGCCCGCTGGATCCCTCGTTCCCCTCCTGCCGGGCACGGGTTGACAGCCAGCCTCCGGATCACCTATAATGGCTTCGTTTACCTCTTAGGTCAATTTGGTATCGTTGGCTATCAAACCCTATCAGGAGGTGGATGATGATCATGCCCCTCGCTCGTTTCCTGATGGGTCTGCTCCTGGCCTCCCCTGCACTGGCCCAGGGAACGCCAGAGGCAACCCCGGTGGAGACCCGGATCCAGGAGCTTCAGGCCCAGGCCCTTCACAGGATCCAGGTGTTGAACGCCGATCCCTCCCCGGAGGTTCAGAAAGAGATTGAGCAGATCAAACGGCGCACGGAGATCCAGATCCTGACGCTGCGGCTGCAGCAGGCCGAAGCCCGGGCCGACAGTGCGGCTGTAGAGTCCCTGCTGCGGGCCCTGGAGGGCCTGGAGCATCCCGAGCGCCACCGGGCCCCGTCCTCGGTCCCGCCCCGGCCTGCACCGCATCCCACCCGGAGGTAGCTCATGGTTCCGCTTTTCCTTTCGTTGTGGCTCCTGCAGGCCACGGCTGGGGCCGTGGTCCCCGTGCGCCCGGTGATCACCCGGATGCCGGCTGGCCAGAACCTCCCGGAACTCCAAGCCTCCGGCGGCGAGACCACGCCCCTGGGGCTTCCCATTCCCCTGGATTCGTTGCGCCGCCTCCAACAGCGGGTCCCACTGCCCGCTCCGGGCTGGGAGGATACCCTGGCACCCCCGGGGCTCCTGGCGCCCCCCAACCTCCAGGGATTCCAGGCCATCCCCTACACGGCCTGGTTCCCGCCGGATGTCAACCTGGCCGTGGGCTTTGAGGACCTGGTGGTGACCGTCAACAGTCAGATCGCCGTCTTTGACCGGTCGGGGAACCTGCTTTCGCTCACCACCCTGTTCAACTTCTTCAGCCCGGTCAACCCCCGGCGAGCCCCCTTTGATCCCCGGGTGGCCTTTGATCACCTGGACCGCCGGTACCTGGTCCTGGCCCTGGTTCGCAGTGATTCTGCTGCCCTGGCCCAGGGAGATACCTTTTCCTACTACCTGCTGGCCGTTTCGGCCGACTCAACGGCCACGGGGTCCTGGTACCTCTGGCGGCTGGACGCCCGGAGGGACGGATCCACCCCCACGGCGAACTGGGCCGATTTCCCCGGGTTGGGGTATGACGATGCAGCCGTTTACCTGACCTCTAACCAGTTCCGCTTCAACGGGGGTTTCCAGTATGCCAAGATCCGGGTGCTCCGAAAGAACCTCCTGTACAGTGGCATCAGTGCGACGGGCATTGACTTCTGGAACCTGCAGCACAGCGGGGGCGACCGGGCCTTCACGGTCCAGCCGGCCCGGAGTCTGAGTCCGGTTTCCCAGGGGTATTTCCTGGCCACCGATGCCGCCGGGGGCAACCGGGTGTCCCTCTGGACCATCACCAATCCTGGAACGACGCCCACCCTGAGTCGGCTGGCCACCCTGACGCTGCAGGCCTACAGTCCGCCCCCTCCTGCACAACAGCGGGGCGACACCGCCCGGCTCAACACCCTGGACAACCGGATCTCTGGCCAGGTCATCTACCGGAACGGGGTCCTGTACACAGCCTTTGCTGTGGCCCAGAACTGGGGATCAGGTACGCGGGCGGCCCTTCGCTGGCTCCAGGTTCAGGTCAATCCCGCCGCTGTGCTCACTGACCTCACCTGGGGTCTGGCCAATGGGGATTACTTCTACCCGGCCCTGGCCGTGGATCGCTACGGCAACCAGGTGGTGGTCTTCGCCCGCTCATCGGCCTCAGAGTATGTCGGGATCCGGCACACCGGCTGGCGGGTGGGCGCGACCGGTCCGGACGGCTCTGCCTGGCTCCAGCAGGGCACGGCCCCTTACGATCGGCGGGACCGTGCCAACCGGAACCGATGGGGTGACTATTTCGGGGCCGCCCTGGACCCCAGGGATGGCAACAGCATCTGGATCGTGGGGGAGTATGCGGTAGCGGGTTCCACCTGGGCCACCTGGGTAGGACAAACGGCCTATCTTCCCGATCTCCGTCCCACGGCACCGCCCGGCTGGGGAGCCGCCATCGTGCCCCGTCCTACGGACGACGCCACCCCCACCTTCGCCCCGATTCCCGCGAGCCTTCCTGGAAACGACACGGTCTACCTGAACTTCGCCTGGGCCAACGAGGGAGAGAACCCCAACCCATTCCCCTTCTACACCCGGCTCTACCTGGATAACGAACTCCTGTACACGGCCTACACCTTCAGCCGGGAAATGGATCCAGGCGAACGAGCCCTCCGGATCAACCGGGGACCCTTTACGGTCCGGGGGGGACGGCACACCCTGTTTGATTCGGTGGATGTGGAAAACGCCGTGCAGGAAAGCAACGAGGTGAACAACTTCCGGAGTCACCAGTATGTGTGGTCGCCCATGGTCCTCCCCACCACCCCCCGCACGCGCCCGGCGCCCCCACCCCGCGTTTCCCCCGGGGGCCCGTACGCCAATTGCGATGGGTTCAGCCTGGGCGTACCGGACGGCCGGTGGGGTGCTGTGGCCCTTCTCCCCGTGGATTCCACAGACGACTACGACCTGCTCCTCTACGACGATTATGTCAACGCCACAGACGGCTTTGATACCTATCAGGAATGGTCGGGCCGGGGGGCGGGATGGGCAGAGATGGTGCTGGTGAACCGGAACGCCGGGGCACCGGCCACCAGCTATCCGGGCGCCATCCGATACAGTGGAGGACACGGCCCCTTTGTGGTCCAGGCCCGGACCACCTTTCTCACCCTTACCCCATCGGTGGCCGTTGCCGGCGACCAGGACACCCTGGCCGCTCCGTACCTGGGATCGGGGCAGATCCTCCAACTCTATGGCCTTCGGATCCCCCAGCCGGGTGAGTACCGGTTTACCCTGGAGCACCTCAGTGGCAACGGAGGCCTGAGTACGGGGATCTATGACCAGGGAGTCCCCCATGCCCGGCTGACCGAGGCGCTGGATTGGACCACCGTGACCCCGGGAGAACAACATTCCTTTGAGATCACCTTTACGGACACCGGGCTGTACGCCCTGGCCTTCTGGAAGCCCCACAGCCGGGACCTCAACGAGATCAGTCAGGCCCGGCTCATCGTGGCCCTGACCCCGACCAACCTGCGATCGGAAACGCCCCCCGGGTGGGCCCTTCCCCTGGTGCCCCGGGCCACCAACGACGCCTCGGCCTCCTCGGCGCCTCTCCCGGACAGCCTGCCCGGCAACCAGCCGTCCACCTATCTGAACTTCTCCATCCTGAATGAGGGGCCCAACCCTGCAGGCACCTACGAGGGTGAGATCCTGCTGGACGAGGAGCCCCTGAGCCTCTACTGGGTTGCCTCGGGGCATCCCCCGGGCCAGTGGTCCCTGGGCACGAACTGGGGCCCGTACACCATCCGCGGCGGTCGCCATACCCTCCGGCATAACATCAACACCTCCCACTCGGTGCCAGAAACGCGGATGGACGACAACACCGAGGTCCGGCAATTCGTCTGGTCCCCCCTCCGATTGCATCCGGACGCACCCCAGGAGCGGCCCGCACCTCCCGTCGCCGGCACCGGAGCCCAGCCCAACGGAGACGGTTTCCGGTTCCAGCGAACCGGGAACTATGCTCAGGTGATCGCCCTGCTCCCCCGGGACCCCACCGACGACTACGACCTCCGCCTCTACGCCGATTACGCGGGTCCCACCTCGGGCTTCAGCCTGGTCCTGGGCTGGAGTGCCGTCGGGGCGGGTCAAACCGACTTCGTGGTGTCCAACTACCTGGTGGGCGAGTCGGAGGTCTTCCCCGCTGCCCTCCGCTACGCCGCCGGTCCACTGGAGCCCTTCGTCGTGGAAGCCCAGGACGCCGCAGGCCACATTATCGGCAGCCTGCCTTACACCTCGCCCCCGGACACCCTGGCGGCCGGGGAACTCGTGGAGATCTACGAGGTGTACCTCTTCCAGAACTTCACATACCGGATCCTCCTCCAACCCCTGGGTCCCGCCCCTATGCCGGGCCTTTTCCTGTTCCCGGCCTCTTCTACCGGTTACTATGCCGGTCGGTCCGGGGCCCTGGCCTCGGACCTGCAGGGCCAGATCCTGGTGACCGCCCCAACCTCCGGCTGGTACCCTCTGGTGGTGGCCAAACCCCAGAGTGCTCAGGTGGATTCGGTGCTTCGGTACCAGATCCACCTGGAGCGGGTGCCCCCGGGGGTGTGGATCGGGGTGCAGTCAGAGGATTGGCATCTGGCGGCGAACTGGTCGGAGGGCGCCGTGCCCGGCCCGGCGGATCCGGCCACGATCCCCTCCTGGGCTCCCCGGATGCCCCGGATTCTGGACTCGGTTCAGGTGTGGGCCCTCCGGATTCAGTCGGCCGCCCGTCTGGAACTGGAAGGCCGCCTGGAGATCACCGGCGACAGCCTCTGGATTGCCGGGCACCTCCTGGCCTCCGGGGCGTGTACCCTGGCCCTGCCAGGGAACGGCCAGCTCCTGGTGCCCTCCGGAGGGCATCTCCAGATCGCCGGGGTCTCTCAGAGTGAACCCGCGGTGATCACCGCCCGGACACCGGGCACCTACTTCGCCCTGGAGGTCTTCGCTGGCGGCACCCTTTCTGCCGAATACACCGTGTTTGAGTTCCTGAAGAGCGCCGGGCTGAATCTCCGGCCCGGTGCCCACCTGACGCCCTCACAGGCCTTACGGTTCTGTCGGTTCCAGATGGGTCAGCCAGGCCCGGGCTCCCGACTCCTGACCCTGAACACCCGGCAAACCCTGGTGCTGGAGGGGGTGATGTTCCCTGAAAACACCTGGGGCAGTACCTACAACGCATACAAAAGCCTGGACGACGGCAACATCACCTTCCTGAACGCCACCGGCCTCTTTGCCGGGGAAGCCTGGGAATCCGACCCCCATGGTCGCATCCAGTGGACGGTCTCCTTCGTGCCGGGGGATGCCAACGGCGACGGTGAGGTCAACGACCAGGACCTGGTCTTCCTGGCGCGGTACCTGTACCACGGTGGCGCGGCCCCGGTGCCCCTCCTCGCAGGCGATGTCAATCACGACTGTGTCGTGACCCCTGCCGATCTCCAGGACCTGGCGGCCTTCCTGTACGCCGGAGGGTCCCCACCCTCTCCCTGCGGCACCCTCCCGGTTCCAGCCTCCTCCCCGCGTGCCCCCGGTGGGGATCGGTAACCTCCTGTGGTGCAGGGGGACGGGTCGCCTGCCCGTCCCCCTTCCTTCATCATAAAGGGGCAAGAGGAGGTGCTACAGGATGACGGCACACCAGGAAAAAGAGCCCCTTCAGGTTTCGGACCTGCTGCTCCTGACCGTCACCCAGTTGATCCAGAAGGCCTGGGCCTTTCTGGGCACGATTCGCCATCCGGAAACCGGCACGCAGCAGCAGGACCTGAACCAGGCCCGGCTGGCCATTGATGCCACCGAGGCCCTCCTGCCCCTGCTCAAAGGCGCCGACCTTCCCGGGGACACGCTCAAGGATCTGGAGTTTCAGCTGGCCAACCTGCGGATCAACTACCTGGCCCTCCAGGAAAAGGCCCGGAAGACAACCCCCACGGCCGGCTCATAGGTCCCTGTCCTCCCTTCCTCCGGCCTGCGACGGGGCCTGCTGTATATTAAACGGCAGTTTTGCACCATCCCATGCGAGGAGGTTAACGGAGAATGATCCACAGGCTTGTGCTCTTGCTGGTCCCGGCCCTCCTGATAGCCCAACAGGCTCAGACCTACCAGGACCGGGTGGTGGCCACAGTGGGGGATCAGGTGATCCTGGATTCCGATGTGCAGGAGGTCCTGAGCACCCTCCAGGCCCAGTTTCCCACCAACGGCCAGAACCTGGAAGCTCTGCGGCAGCAGGTGCTGGAGGAACTCATCAACCAGAAACTGCTCTACCTGGAAGCCCGGAAGGACACCAG
>CAZXAO010000113.1:0-3117 GCA_964638465.1 uncultured bacterium
CCCTTCAGGGCCGGTGCGATCTCCTCGTTCACATGGTACACGGCCTTGAGAACGCCCTTGCCACCGTAGCGTTTGGGGTCGCCGTCGCGCAGCTCCAGAGCCTCCCGCTTGCCGGTAGAGGCTCCGGAGGGCACAGACGCCCGGCCCAGAACCTGATCGTCAATCCAGCAATCCACCTGGACTGTGGGGTTGCCCCGGGAATCCAGGATCTCCCGCGCCTGGAGACGCGTGATGGTGGCCATTTTTCCCTCCTTTTTGTCTCGTGGTGCAGGGCCAGGCCCTGCGGGCCCGTCGGGGGGCCCACCCAACAGGCCTCAATAGAGCAGATACCGGCGATAGTCTTTGATGGACTTCGCCCGCGTCAGGTCCCGTTGCCACTCCGTCCAGAAGGTGTTCATGTACTGGAACTGGAGTTGCTGACGAAGCTGGCGGCTGGCCTGGGCCAGTTCCTCCTCCGGGGGTTCCTGACGATCCAGGATCTTCACCACGGCGATCTTGCGGGCCACCTCGGTGGGGGGCAGCACGGTGCCCGGAGGGGCGTGGAAGAAGGCGTAGTGCAGAGCCACGGTGATGGGGATGTTGGGCGCAGGCTGGCGGATGCCCTGCAGGTTCACGGAATCGTACACGGTCACCAGGTTCCCGTACCGGGCTTTGACCGAGTCCTTCTGGAAGGTTCCCTGCTTTAAAGCCTCGTAGATCTCACGGGCAATGGCCAGGGCGCGTTCCCGACGCTTTTCGTTGAGGTAATCCCGCTGGACGGTTTCCTTCACCTGGTCCCACTCGGGGGTTTCCGGTGGCAGGATCTCCTTGGCCCGCAGGATCAGGTAGTCCTGATCCCGACGGATCAGATCGGAGATCTCCCCGGGTTTGGCTTTCTGGGCGAAGGCCACCAGTGCGGGATCCCCGCCCAGGAGGGGAACAAATTCAAACTCCCGGGGGAAGGGACGGGTTTCCGATACGGTCACGCCCAGGGCCTTGGCTGCGCTATCAAACCCCACTTCCCGGGCCAGCCGCAGGAAGTCTTCCGCCTGTTGCCGGGCCCGCTCCTTGGTCTGGCCGCTGGTGCGGATGGCCACGGTGATCCGCCAGATGTGCAAGGAGTCGCCCTGCCGGTCCAGGACCCGCACGATCTCCCAGCCCCGGCGGGTCCGGAAGGGATCTGAGAACCGGCCGGTGGTCAGGGTATCCACCACGGGGCGGACATCGGCGGGCACCTGCTGGAACTTCATCCAGCCCACATCTCCGCCGGTTTTGCGGGTGTAATCGTCGTCCGAGTAGTACCGGGCCACCTCCTCGGGGGAGGTACCGGATTTGATCTCTTCCAGAGCGGTCTTTGCCCGATCCAGGGCCTCCTGCACATCCTCCTCGGAGGGGGTCTTGGAAAACCGAACGAACTGGAGATTGATCCGTTCTTTGGCGCGATACCGGTCCAGGTGATCCTGGAAGTAGCGTTTCAGATCCTCCTCGGTGAAGGTGATCTCCGAGTCCGGGATGGCCCGGGGGTCCACCAGGACCTCCAGCAGGGTCACCCGGGTGTGTTGTAGCCGATACCAATCCCGGGCCCAGGCTTCGGGGATGCTCAGGGAGAGGGCCACATCGGTCCGGGTGAGGTCCCGGGGGATGTCGCGACGGAGTTTCCGCTCGTAGTTGGCGAAGTAGGGAAGATTCTGGGGGTTGGCCAGGGCTGCCCGGTACCGCTGGAGGTCAAACTGGCCGGTGGAGTCGCGGAAGGTGGAGTCCTGCAGGAGTTCCTTGGGGGGCGAAACCTGGATCAGGGTCAGGTAGAACTCGTCGCTGAACTTCAGGGGGCGCTTTTTGAGGATCTCGGACCACCGGACCTCGCGGATCACCTGGTTCCAGGCTTCGCGTTCCAGGGCGCGTTCCTCCTGGTCCGTCAGGTCGCGGCCGCCCTTGGCCTTTACCGAGTCCTGGTACATCTGCTGGTAGATGGCATTGTAGGTCTGGTAGAGCACGGGGGTATGGTCAATCTCTGCGATGAGGCCGCGTTCCCAGGGTTTCGCCACTCGTTTGCCCACGATATCGGCACCGAGTTCAAAGAACACCCATGCCACGAACCCGATCACGACGATCCACAGAACGATTTTGACGCGCTTGCGCAGGCCGTACATGAACATAGTGCCTTAGTATAGTCGGCCCCCTGGAGGGGGTCAAGAAAGCCAGAGGCCGGGACCGGGAAGCGATGCGGATCCTCCGGTTCGGGAAAGGGGGCTTTAAAAATCCGGAGGAGATGGAAAACCGGGGGAAAGCCTATGTTTGTGGTCCTTTAAGCCCCTCAGGATTTTGAGGAGTGAAAAAGGATGGACCGGGGGATCCGGCATGGGTGCCAGAGACGGAGGCCGGGGGCGTCCTTGCTGTTTCCTGCAACCTATGGGAAGCCCCTTTCTGGCCGGCTTCCGAAGAGGAGCAAAGGACCACCCGGGGGGTTCAAGGGAACTCCCCGGAACCCCAAAGCCCATGGGGGATCCCGATGCGGGAAAAGGGAACCGCCGTCCGGCGACCTGGAAGGGGAAACAACTTTGGAGTGCGGTGCCCTGGCACCGCTTTGCCTTCTTTGGAGTGCGGTGCTCCAGCACCGCTTTCCTACAACCAAAGCGGCGACAGGTCGCCGCACTCCATATTTTCTGGACTTCGGTCCCTCGGTACTCCTTTCCTTCCTCTGGGTTCTATGGACTGTGGCTCCTCAAGACCAACACCCAGCCCCACCGAAGTCAAACTTCCGCTTTGCTCTCCCTGGGGCTTTTTGGAGTGCGGTGCGCTCGCACCGCTTTGATCCAACTAAAGCGGCGACAGGTCGCCGCACTCCAAAGAGCGGCACGGGCGTGCCGCACTCCAAAAAGCGGCGTCAGGCCACCGCACTCCACATTCTCTGGACTGCGGTGCCCTGGCACCGCTTTGCTGTCCCCTACGGGCCGGCCTCGTGGAGATGGTCCTCCAGTTTCAGATACAGCTGGGCGGCCTTGCGGGCCATTCGGCGAACCCGGGCGATGTAGTCAGCCCGGCTGGACACCGACAGGGCCCCCCGGGCGTCCAGGATGTTGAAGACATGGGAGGCCTTGATGACAAAGTCGTAGCCCGGGAAGAGGAGTTCCCGGTCCA
>CAZXAO010000113.1:3127-6009 GCA_964638465.1 uncultured bacterium
CTCCTGCTCGTAGAAGTCAAAGAGCTGGCGATGGAAGGGAACATCGGCCTCTTCGTAGTTGTACACCGACCATTCCCACTCAAACCGCCGGTACACCTCGCCCCAGGTGATCCCCTCGGTCCACTGGATGTCAAAGATGGAGTTCACCCCCTGCACATACATGGCGATGCGTTCCAGGCCGTAGGTGATCTCGGCGGGAATCACCTCCAGGTCAATGCCTCCGGCCTGCTGGAAATAGGTGAACTGGGTGATCTCCAGGCCATCCAGCCAGACCTCCCAGCCCAGGCCCCAGGCCCCCAGGGTGGGGGACTCCCAGTCGTCCTCCACGAACCGGACATCGTGCTTTTCCAGGGGGATGTCCAGGGCTCGCAGGGAGTCCAGGTACAGGTCCTGCACCTCCGCCGGAGCCGGTTTCAGGATGACCTGGTACTGGTGATACTGCTGCACCCGGTTGGGATTCTGGGCGTAGCGGCCGTCCTTAGGGCGTCGGGTGGGTTCCACATAGGCCACGCGCCAGGGTTTTTTTCCCAGGACTCGCAGGAAGGTGGCGGGGTTGAAGGTGCCGGCCCCGACTTCGGAGTTGTAGGGTTGCATGATGACGCAACCCTGGCGGGCCCAGAAGTCCTGAAGCCGCAGGATGATCTCCTGAAAGGTCAGGGGTTTTCGGCTCATCGGTGCAAAGTATAGGGGGTGGCGAAACGGGCCGCCACCCCCTGAAACCGGCTATTGCTGGGGCTCAATCTCCACCTTCACCTGAGCCGTGACCTCGGGATGCAACCGGATGGGGACATAGAAGGTGCCCAGCTCCTTGAGGGGTTCCTCCAGGACCACCATGTGCTTGTCAATCTCCGGGAATCCGCGTTCCTGCAGGGCCCGGGCAATGTCCTGGGTACCCACGGAGCCGAACACCTTGCCCTCTTCGCCCGTCCGCAGGGCGATGGCGATCTTCACCTTGCTGAGTTTCTTTGCGAGTTTCTCGGCCCGTTCGCGCCGCTTGGCCTCCTTTTGCTGTTGCTGTCGCTGTACCTCCTGGAAGGCCTTGAGGTTGGACGGCGTGGCCGGGATGGCGAACTTCTGCGGGATCAGGTAGTTGCGGGCGTACCCGTCGGCCACCTCCACGATGGTCCCCTTGGGACCCAGCTTCGGATGGTCCTGAATCAGGATGATCTTCATGGCCTTACAGGTAGTAGGTTTCCACGAAGGGCAACAGCCCCATGATCCGGGCCCGCTTGATGGCCCGGCTTAGTTGCCGCTGGTGGTACGCGCAGAGTCCGGTGGAACGCCGGCCCAGGATCTTGCCCCGGGTGGTCAGGAACTTCCGCAGCCGTTCGTAGTCCTTGTAGTCAATGCGGTCAATGCCGTCCCGGCAAAACTCACAGACCCGTTTTTTTCTTCTCTTGGGCATGGGGATCTCCTCCTTTAGAAGGGCACATCGTCCGTGTCGTTCACCGGTTCCTCGTCAATCACCGGGGGTGCTTCCTCCACCACCTCTTCGCCGGTGGAGACCTTTTCCAGGAAGTGCACGCGATACGCGCGGATCTCGTAGGCGGTCCGCCGCTGGCCTTCCTCGGTTTCCCAGGAGCGTTGCCGCAGGACTCCTTCCACCAGGATGGGGCTGCCCTTCACCAGCCGATCGTGGCACCGCTCCGCCAGTTCGCCCCACGCAGAGACATCAATGAACAGGGTGTCCTCCTGCCAGGAGCCCGATTGGTCCCGATACGGACGACTGTTGGCGATCCGAAGGCGGACCACAGGCCGCCCCGAGGTGGTGTACCGGAGTTCTGGATTGGTGGTCAGACGGCCGGAGAGGATCACGAGGTTGATGGACGGCACCTTGAGTTCAGCCATCACTCATCCCTCCGAAGAATCATGTGCCGCAGCACGCCCTTGTTGAGTTCCAGCCGCTTCCGCAGGGTCAGGGTCATGGCCGGTTCTGCATTGAAGTAGTACACCAGGTAGTAGCCCTCCTGGCGTTTTTTGATGGGATAGGCGAACTTGCGGCGGCCCCACTCGTCCACTTCGGTGATCTCACCGCCGCCTTCCCGGATCCAGGCCTCCAGGGTCTCCTTCTGGGCCTGGATGCCCTCCTCGCCCAGTTCCGGGTCGAGGATGACCATCATTTCGTAGGGTCTCATGAGGTTACCTCCTTTGGACCTGGTTGGATCAACCAGGGGCCCCAGCGAGCCAGCCGGGGCCTCCGGAGTCCACGACCCACAAGTCTGTGCAGGCTGTTAGAAGTGTAGAAACGGCAGGGCATTATACAGCACCTTCAAAAACGGGGCAAAGACCAGGGACACGATGGCCATCAGTTTCAGCAGGATGTTGATGGAAGGGCCTGCCGTGTCCTTGAAGGGGTCTCCTACGGTGTCCCCTTCCACGGAGGCCTTGTGGGCTTTGGAGCCCTTGCCCCCCATGTTGCCCGCCTCAATCCACTTTTTGGCGTTGTCCCAGGCGGCGCCGGCGTTGGCCATAAAGAGGGCCAGGGGAACGCCCACGGCCAGGGAACCGGCCAGCAGCCCGCCCAGGGCCTTCAGGCCCAACAGGGTGCCGATGACGAGGGGCGTGAAAAAGGCCACGAGCCCCGGCAGGATCATCTCCTTGAGGGCGCCGCCGGTGGTGATGTCCACGATGCGGGCGTAGTCGGCCTTGACCCCGGGTTTGCCCTCCTTGAGACCGGCGATCTCCCGAAACTGGCGTCGCACCTCCTGCACCACATACTGGGCCGTGCGTCCCACGGCATTCATCACCTGGGCCGAGAAGAAGAAGGGCACCGCAGCGCCGATAAAGATCCCGGTGATCACCGCCTTGTCCAGGATGTTGAGCACATTAATGCCTGCCGACTGGGTATAGGCGGAGAACAGGGCCAGGGCCGTGAGGGCAGC
>CAZXAO010000114.1:0-6007 GCA_964638465.1 uncultured bacterium
GTGCTAAAATTTACCTGGAGTTCGTCGCCGGGCCGGACAGGATTCCGGGGCAGCATCAGCAGCGGTTGATCCAGGGGTACGAAGTGGACGGGGGCCAGGGAGGGCCAGGAGAACACCACCCTCCCCTGCCGATAGGCAAAGGACCTCACCTGCACCGCATCCGTCCCGGTGCCCACATAGGGCACGACGGGCACCAGCGTCCGATACCGGTAGTGAACAGGGCCAGCCATGGAGCCCCTCAGGTCGTAAGTCAAAGGAGCGGGTTGGGTGCACACCACAAGACGGGGGGAGGAGGGCCCCCGGGCGAAGGCCACTTCCAACCGCCCATCGGGCGACCGCAGGGTGCCGCCCGCAGGTCCCACCACCGCGGTACTGAAGGAAAGGGTCACCTCTCCCCAGTTGCCTGCGGGATCCCGCCCTTTGATCCAGAGAACCAGGGCACCGGTGTCCACCACCACGAAATCGGCCTTATAGGTCTGCCGGTCCACATCGTGGAACGCCAGGGGGTAAACCAGGCTATCCGGGGTAAAGACCGCGGCGCTCTCTGGCGGCAGGTCGCCGCCGGCGAGGGGCTCCGAGGCCACCACCCAGATGTCCAGGTTCCGTTCCAGGTACGGATTGGGCAGGAGGGAAACCTGAAAGGACGGGGGAACCGAATCGTTCAGGGCATAGTATCGGACCACGGCCTCCTGGTAGTAGTCGTAGTCCGGATCCGGGATCCACGAGGGTTGATCTGGAAACCGGTACATGTTGGTCCCCTGGGCCCCTTCGTCCAGCACGGAGGTGGGCGGGCCCGGGGTCAGTTCCAGGTGGCCCACCCAGAAGGGGACCTCCAGGGCCAGGGAATCTACGGGGACCTCCAGGTATCCCAGGCTATCGGGTCCCAGGGCCAGGGAATCCAGGCCGGCCCACAGGACCGCGCCCGGTTGACCGCCCTCATCAGCCCACACGAACAGGCTACAGGCCTTGGCGTGGGAAGCGAGGGAATCGTAGTTGTAGAACAGGAACCGGAGGACGAGCAGGGAACAGGGAGCCTGGGGCCGCAGTCGGGTGGCTTCGTAGAGCACCTGGAACTGGGGATCGTCGGTGTAGAGCATCACATCGCCGTAAGGATTGCGCAGGGTGTCCAGCGAGGGGCCTGTGCCCGAATCGCCCAGGTAATAGGCCAGAGCCCGGGCAGCGTCCACCAGGCCGTAGCCGTATTCGGGGTCCCAGCCGGGTGGTCCCAGGTCGCGGGCGGAATGGAGCAGGGCATCCCGGGCCTCCTGGGCGGTGGCCCCCAGGGAACAAAGCAGGGCAGCCACGCCGGTCACATGGGGGGCGGCCATGGAGGTGCCCACGCGGTAAACAAAGGCAAAGGTATCCACATGGGCCACGGAATCGGACACCGGGGCATAGGTCTGCTGGAGGATCCCGGGCAGGGAATCGGTGGGATAGCCGCCCGGGGCCACCAGGTCCAGGTGGGTCCCATAGCAGGAGTAGGGGGCCCGGGTCAGCGACTGGGTCACGGCGCCGACGGCCAGCACCTCGGGAAAGGCCGCGGGGTACCACACCAGGGAATCGCCGCTGTTGCCGGCGGCTGCCACCAGGAGGACGCCAGCGGAGTCGGCCTGCCGGAGGGCAGCGTGGAGCACGCTGGAGGACTCGGCGGCACCAAAACTCATGTTCAGTACCCGGACCTCTTCCTGCAGGGCGTAGGCGATGCCCTCCACCACCCAGTCATCCGCCACCACCCCCTGGGCGCTGGCCACCTGGATGGGGACCAGGGTAACGCCAAAGGCCACGCCGGCGGTACCGTAGGCGTTGTCCGTGCTCTGGGCGATGGTGCCGGCCACATGCGTGCCGTGGCCATGCTGATCGTTGGGATGGAAGTCGTTGTGTACGGCGTCGTAGCCTCCCGAAAAGGCGGTCTCCGCGAGGTCCGGTGCCCGGTGGTACCAGCCGTCTTCGGAGGCCACCTCGCCCTGCTCGTAAGAGGGGATCTCGTAGTCTTCAAAGGCCACTCCGGAATCCAGGATCCCCACCTTGACCCCGGCGCCGCCGGAGGGCACCCGATCCCAGGCTTCGGGCATATTCAGCACCCCTGGCTGAAGTCCCCACTGGTTGGGAAACAGGGGATCGTTGGGGGTCCAGGCCAGTTGACGCCGGTAATTGCGGTCTGCGGCCCGCACCCGGGGATCCTGCCGAAGCCGGGAGATCACCGCATCCACGGCCTCGGGGGAGCTGACCCGCAGGACCGAGACGGGTGCGAAACGCCCCTGGCGGACCACGGTCCCCCACCGCTGGAGCAGGTGTCGTCGTTCTGCCGCCGACACGCCCTGCCGCCAGAGCACCAGTACCTCCCGGAGGGTTTCTGCCGGTGCAGGAGAAGGGACGAGCGTGCCGGAACCGGACACCGCGGGCCGGGGATGACGCACGGGCTGCGCCGGTCGTGGGGGTCCTGCGGCAAGCAGGGGCAGGAGCCAGAGCAGGGCGGGGATCACGGTCTTTCCCTCTCCAGAAACTTCTTCCACGCGAGAATATAGCCCCGGGGGTTGCCGGCGTCAATCACGGGATCGGGGAAGACAAACCCCAGAAGTCTGCGTTGCCGGGCCAGTTCCCGGAAGAGGTAGACATCCTCCAGTTCTCCCCGGTCTGCGGGCCAGGTGGTGACCAGGCGGCGGAGCACAGGCAGATCTCGGGGGTGCAGGGCCCACAGGCCGATGCTCTTCCAGGGGGATCGGGGGCGCCACATCCCTTTTTCGCCCACGCTCATCACCTCCAGGAAATGGGGACGCCGGGGTGCCGGCCGGACATCCCAGGCAGCCCAGGCCCCGGAGACCTGCAGCAGTTCCTCGGTGAGCCGCACGAAGGCCACCAGGGTTTGCTCACTCTGCTGGACGGCCTCCAGGAAGCGTTCCAGGCCCCGGGCGCCCGTCACGAAGAAGTTGTCGGGATAGACCACCAGTACAGGGGTTCGGGGGTGTTCGTCCTGAAGGGCCCGGGCGATGGCGGGCAATACGCCGTCCCGCTGGTCGTGGTACATCACATGGACATGGGGGATGGCCATGCCGCGGGCGGCCAGGAACTCGGCCAGGATCGGTTTGTCCTCGTGGACCACGGCGATGACCTCGGACACCCCCACCTGGTGCAAACTGCGAAGCAGATGGAGGATCAGGGGCTGACTACCAACGGGCAGCATCTCCTTGGGGATGTAGCGGCTCAGGGGACGCCAGCGTTTTCCCCGGCCCGCTGCTGGAATCACCGCCAGAGAAACCCGGGCCATGGGCTAAAGCGGGATGTTTCCGTGTTTCTTGGGGGGCAAACTCTGCCGTTTGTTCTCCAGGAGTCGCAGCGCTTTCACCACCCACCCCCGGGTCTTCCGCGGCTCAATCACATCGTCAATGTACCCGAGCGCTGCCGCGTAGTAGGGGTTGGCGAACTTCTGCCGATACTCGGCGATCAACTGTTGACGGAGGGCCTCCGGATCCTCGGCCCGGGCCAGCTCCCGGCGGTACAGGATGTCCACGGCGCCCTCGGGCCCCATGACGGCAATCTCTGCAGTGGGCCAGGCCAGGTTGATGTCCCCACGCACCTGTTTGGAGGAAAGCACGCAGTAGGCACCGCCGTAGGATTTTCGGGTGATGACGGTGATCTTGGGCACGGTGGCCTCGGCATAAGCGTAGAGCAACTTGGCCCCGTGGCGGATGATCCCCCCGTGCTCCTGCTGGGTGCCGGGCATGAAGCCGGGCACATCCTCCAGGGTCAGGATGGGGATGTTGAAGGCGTCGCAGAATCGCACGAAGCGGGCTGCCTTCACCGAGGCGTCAATGTCCAGAGCGCCCGCCATGAACAGGGGTTGCTGGGCCACGATGCCCACGGGCCGGCCCTCAAACCGGGCGAAGCCCACCAGGATGTTGGGGGCGTAGTGCCTGTGCACCTCAAAGAACTCGCCGTGGTCCACAATGCGCCGGATCACCTCCCGCATGTCGTAGGGCTGATTCGGATCCTCGGGAATCAGGTCGTCCAGTTCGGGGTCCTCCCGGAAGGGGTCATCGTCCGGTGCCAGGCGGGGCGGATCCTCGGTGTTGTTCTGGGGCAGATAGGTGAGCAGGGTTCGGATGTTCTCCAGCACCTCCTCTTCGGTGTCGTACACGAAGTGGGCGATGCCGGATTTGGAAGCGTGGATGTCGGCCCCGCCCAGTTCCTCAAAGCTCACCTCTTCGTGGGTGACCTGTTTGACCACCTTGGGGCCGGTAATGAACATGTAGGAGGTCTGGCGTTTCATGAAGATGAAGTCGGTGAGGGCGGGCGAGTACACGGCGCCGCCGGCACAGGGGCCCAGGATGGCCGAGATCTGGGGAATCACTCCAGAGGCCATGACATTACGCCAGAAGACCTCGGCGTAGCCGGCGAGGGAGGCCACACCCTCCTGGATCCGGGCTCCGCCCGAGTCGTTGAGCCCCACCACCGGGATGCCCACCTTCATGGCCAGGTCCATCACCTTCATAATCTTCTCGGCGTGGGCCAGGGACAGGGTACCGCCGAACACGGTGAAGTCCTGGCTAAACACGGCCACATCCCGGCCGTGGATCTTGCCAAAGCCGGTCACCACGCCGTCGCCCAGGATTCGCCGTTTCTCCAGGCCGAAGTCGTAGATCCGGTGCGTGACGAACATGTCCAGTTCCTGGAAGGTCCCCGGATCCAGCAGCAGGTCCAGTCGTTCCCGGGCCGTCAACTTGCCCTTGGCCTTCTGTTGCTGGATCCGTTCCGGCCCGCCGCCCTGCCGGGCCTGTTCCCGCAGACGCTCTAATTCCTCAAAACGGCGGCTCATCTTCAGGCCAGAAGCAAACCCAGGGAGAGCAGGCCCACCGCCAGCACCTGGGTCAGGATGGTGAACTGGACAGACTTCAGGAAAGCCGGCATGTGGCCCAGGGTTCGGGCACCGTGGCGGTACGCCTCCAGGGGCAGGGGTACCGCCAGGAGGGCCAGCAGTGCGGTTCGGGGCAGGTCACCCAGGGCCACGCCCACCAGGATGGTCACAAAGGCCAGCAGGGCAAACACGAGATAGAGCATCAGGGTGGTCCGCTCGCCGAAGAGCACGGCCCAAGTGTACCGCTGCACGGCTGCATCCGCCTCGCGGTCTGCGAATTCGTTGATCACCAGCACCAGCATGGTGAGCAGCCCCGTGGGCACCGCCACCCAGAGCACCTCCGGCCGCCAGTGGCCGGTTTGCACGGCGTAGGAGCCCGACACCATCAGGGGGCCCCAGGTAAGAAAGATCATGAGTTCCGAGAGCCCGCGATAGCCCAGCCGGACCCCGAGGCCGTTGTAGGCGAAGACGAAGAACACACCCAGAAGGCCGATCCAGAGGACCAGGTTCCCTGGCGTCACGGCGTTGAGATAGAGCCCTATGGCGCTCCCCAGCAGGGCCAGGACGATGGCAAAAATCCGACCCGCCCGTACGGACACCAGACCCTGGAGGATGATCCCACTTCCCCCGGAAAAGGGGCGAATCGCCCGGGTGTTGGCCGGATCGTTGCCGGTCAGGAAATCGTTGACATCGTTGATCACATTGTTGGCCATGTGGAGCAGAAGGGCACCCACCAGGGTCAGCAGGAACTTCCCTGGATGGAACACCCCGTCCAGGAACCGGGCGGTCAGAGCCCCGGCCAGCACTGCGGTCACGGTCACCGCACCAAACTGAGGTCGCATCAGCAAAAGGTACTTCTTCATGGACAAACCTCCCTCGTGAACCCTGGGTGAACACCACGAGAACCACAGGTCTTGAGTATAGAGCAGGCGCTGGGGCTTCCCGGGTCCCGGCCCACGCTCCCCGGGTGCCACCTTTCCATCTCCGTGGATCCGAAGGCCACCCTTCCATGGTCCGGGGCTCCCCCCCGGTTTCCCTCCCCCGCTGTCGGGGGTCCCCTTCCAGACCCGGCGTTCCCTTTTGTACACGGGCCCCCACAGTCCAGAGGATTTGGAGTGCGGCGACCTGTCGCCGCTTTGCTTTGTAGGAAAGCGG
>CAZXAO010000115.1:0-5986 GCA_964638465.1 uncultured bacterium
CGGCCTACAACCGGGTCATCGCCCTGGCGGCAGAGGCCGGCGACCACGGCACCAAGGATCTCCTGGAGGAGATCCTGGCCGACGAGGAACGGCATGTGGACTGGCTGGAAACCCAATTGTCCGTGATCCGGGAGGTGGGCCTGGAGAACTACCTGGCCCGGCAGACCGAATGAGAGGCTAAACGATCAGACGACGCCGCATCAGCACGGCCGAGAGGTAGAAGGCCAGGGTTCCCACTGCCATCATCCAGAGGGCGCTCCAGAGGAGACCCCAGTGGAGGTGTCCGAACATCAGGGTCCGGAAGGTGTACACCACATGGGTCAGGGGAAGGAGGGCCCAGGCCAGTTTCTGGAGCGGACCGGGCAGCACCTCCAGGGGGAAGAAGGTGCCGGAAAAGAGGAACATGGGGGTGATGAACAGGTAGAAGGGGTAGTTGAAGGAGTCAATGGTGGGGACCACGGCGGTGAACAGCAGGGCCAGGGCAGCGAAGACGAAGCCACCCAGGAGGGACAGGGGGATGACCAGCAGGCTGTGGGGCCAGTGGGCCAGTCCAAAGGCGGCCACCACGGCGAGCACCAGCAGGGCATTGATCATGGCCTTGGTGGCGCCCCAGGCGATTTCGCCGGCCACCACCTCGTCCAGGTTGACCGGTGTGCTGATGATGGCGTCAAAGGTCTTCTCGTAGTACATCCGCACGAAGGAGTTGTAGGAGCATTCAAAGAAGGCGTTGTACATGGTGGTGATGGCCACCAGAGCCGGCGCAATGTACACCACATAGGGCACGCCCTGGATGTCCTGCACGAAGGTACCGAGGCCGAAGCCCAGGGCGAACAGGTAGAGCAGGGGTTCCAGCAGAGGGGGCAGGAAGTTCACCCGGAAGGTTTTGAAGTAGGCATCCCGGTTGCGCATCCACACATAGATCCAGCGATAGCTCATCTTCATTCCCGGAGCTCCCGGCCGGTGAGTTTGAGGAACACATCCTCCAGGCTGGCCCGTCGCAGGTAGAGGTCGCGGGCGCGCACCGTGTGCAGCAATTGGGAGCGTTCGGCCTCGTGTTCCGGCCGGAGGAAGACCTCCAGGCGGTCGCCCACCCGCTGGATCTCCAGATGGGGGAACCGGTTGCGGAGGGGCCGTTCCCAGGGCTCGGCGGGCCGGATCTCCAGAACCTCCTGGCCCACGAACCGGAGGACCAGGTCCCGGGGTGGGCCCTGCACCAGGATTCGCCCGTGGTCCATGATCACGAGACGGTCACAGAGTTTTTCCGCCTCTTCCATGTAGTGAGTGGTGAGGATCACGGTGAGTCCCTGCTGTTTCAACTGGTCTATGCGTTCCCAGACGGCGTGGCGGCTCTGAGGGTCCAGGCCCACGGTGGGTTCGTCCAGCACCAGAAGTTCGGGCTGATGGATCAGGGCCCGGGCCAGTTGAAGTCGGCGTTTCATCCCGCCCGAGAGTTCCCGGAGGGGGCTTCGTGCCCGGTGTTCCAGGGCGAAGAAGGCCAGCAGATCGCGGGCGCGCCGGCGGGCCTCCTTTCGGGGGATGCCGAAGTAGCGGGCGTGGTTCAGCAGGTTTTCCTCCACATTGAAGTCCACATCCAGGTTCTGTTCCTGGGGACAGACGCCGAGCCGGGCCTTGATCTCCCGGGCGTGGTGCTGGACCTCCAGGCCGAAGACCCGGAGACTCCCGCCGGATAGGGGCGAAACCCCGTAGATCATCCGCATGGTGGAGGTCTTGCCGGCACCGTTGGGGCCCAGGAAGCCGAAGCACTCGCCCGGAAGGATTTCAAAGGAGATGTGGTCCACGGCCACCAGCGGGCCGTAGCGTTTGGTGAGGTGCCGGGCCTGCACCACCGGGGAGATTGTGGGCATGGTTCAGAGCAGGGTCGCCTGCAGGAACTGGTGGGCGCGTTCCAGAAGGTTTTTCAGGTTCTCGTGCCGGATCAGGGTCCGGGCTTCTCCCAGGGTGAACCAGCCGTGACGCTCCCGGAGTTTCACCCGGGGTGAGGTGGGCAGGTTGCACAGGAAGTAGATCTCCTCCCGAAACACGGGATCCCCCCGCTGGGAGTACGAGAAGGTGAGGGTTTCCCGGAAGTCCGGATGGATCACCGGGTTTTTGACCTGGAAAGTGCTGGATACCAGAGCAGCAGCAGCGATTTCCAGCACCTCCTGGTAGCGGACCTGGGTCTTGGGGAACCCCCAGTAGTCGCGGAATTTCCGCAGGAAGAAGAGGATCTGGTTCCCCTTCCGTTTTACCGGGATGACGGCCACGAACTTCTCATGTTGCATGGCGCTGGATGAACCGGTCCAGCCGGCGAACACAGGTTTCGCGGTCCAGGACCTCCATGAGTTCAAACAGGCCCGGCCCGAAGGTTCGGCCCGTCAGGGCCAGACGGGTGGGGTGGATCAGTTTGCCGGCGCCCACCCCCAGTTCGGCGGCCAGGCCCCGGAGCGTGGCCTCGATGGTCTCCCGGGTAAAGGGCTCCAGGGTGGCCAGTCGGTCCCGCAACAGGGCCAGGCGCTTCAGGGTTTCCGGATCCTTGAGGTGCTTTCGCAGGCCCTTCTCGTCGTAGGTTTCCACTTCCCGGAAGAAGTACTCGGCGGCCTCAGGGAACTCGCCCAGGGTTTTCACCCGCTCCTGGAGCAGGGGCACGATCTTCCGGAACTTTTCCCGATCCTCCGGGGTTTTGACGAGGCCGGCCCGCTCCATAAAGGGCAGGGCCCGGCGATACAGGTCGTCCACGGACAGACGGCGCAGGTACTCGCCGTTCATCCACTTGAGTTTCTGGTAATCAAACACGGCGCCCCGTTTGCCCACGCGCTTCAGATCAAAGGCCTGGATCATCTCCTCCAGGCTCAGAATCTCGCGATCGTCGCCCGGAGACCAGCCCAGAAGGGCCAGGAAGTTCACCAGGGCCTCGGGCAGGTACCCCTGTTCCCGGAATTCCCGGACGGCCGTCGCTCCGTGGCGTTTGGAGAGCTTGCCCTTGCCGTCGGGCGAGAGGATCACGGGCAGGTGGGCAAAGACCGGTGGGTCCCATCCAAAGGCCCGGTAGAGCAGCACATGGTAGGGGGTGGAGGGGATCCACTCGTCGGCCCGGAGCACATGGGTGATGCCCATCAGGTGGTCGTCAATGACATTGGCCAGGTGGTAGGTGGGGAAGCCATCGGACTTGAGGAGCACGATGTCCTCCAGTTCCCGGTTGGGATACCGGATCTCGCCCCGCAGGTAGTCCTGGAACACGGTTTCGCCCTCCAGGGGAACCTTCAGGCGGATCACATAGGGTTTCCCCTGGGCCAGGTTCCGCTGGATCTCTTCCCCGGAGAGGTTCCGGCACTTGCGGTCGTATCCTGTGCGCAGGCCCATTTTCCGCTGGAGCTCCCGCAGCTCCTGAAGTCTCTCAGGGGAGCAGAAGCACCGGTAGGCATGGCCGCGTTCCACGAGTTCGTGGGCCAGTTTCTGGTAGATTTCCACGCGCTGGGATTGGACATAGGGGCCGACGGGTCCGCCCTTGTCCGGTCCTTCGTCCCACTCCATGCCCAGCCATCGGAGGCTCTCCATGATGTCTTCCACGGAGTCGGGGACATAGCGGGTCCGGTCGGTGTCTTCAATCCGGAGCAGGAACTGGCCTCCGTGTTTTCGGGCAAAGAGGAAGTTGTAGAGGGCGGTGCGGGCGCCTCCCACATGCAGGTAGCCCGTGGGCGAGGGAGCGAAGCGCACGCGGACCGGACCGAGATCAGCCATAGATCAACTCCTTGAGGTCCCGGGCGGTGTCCGTGAGTTCCCAGGTGAACCCATCTTCTTCGCGGCCAAAGTGGCCGTAAGCCGCCGTACGGCGGTAGATGGGGCGTTGCAGATTCAGGTGTTTGATGATGCCCCAGGGGGAAAGGTCGTAGCGCCGACGGATGGCTTCCACGATGCGCTGTTCAGGCACCTCGGAGGTGCCAAAGGTGTCCACATAGATGGCCACCGGTTGCTGAACCCCGATGGCATACGCCAGTTGCACTTCCACCTTGCGGGCCACCCCGGCCTTGACCAGGTTCTTGGCAATGTAGCGGGCCATGTAGGCGGCCGACCGGTCCACCTTGGTGGGGTCCTTGCCGGAGAAACAGCCGCCACCGTGCCGGGCGTATCCCCCATAAGAATCCACCATGATCTTGCGGCCGGTGACTCCGGTATCGCCCACAGGGCCACCGATGACGAACCGCCCTGTGGGGTTGATAAAGATCCGGGTATCGGGATCCATCAGGTCTTCGGGGATCACGGGCTTGATCACCTGCTCAATGAGGTCGTGGCGAAGGTCGTCCATGTGCACCTCGGGGCAGTGCTGGGCGCTGATCACGATGGTGTCCACGCGCACGGGGCGATCGTTCTCATAGGCCACGGTCACCTGGCTCTTGCCGTCGGGCCGCAGATAGGAGAGCACTTGATTGCGCCGGACCCAGGCGAGGCGGCGGACCAACCGGTGAGCCAGCATGATGGGCATGGGCATGAGTTCCGGGGTTTCGTCCACGGCAAACCCGAACATCATGCCCTGGTCGCCGGCTCCTCCCACCTTGACCCCCCGGTAGATGTCCGGGCTCTGCTCCTGGATGGAGGTCAAAACGGCCAGCGAGGAGTACTCAAAGCCATACTCGGGCCGGGTGTAGCCCACCTCGCGGACCACCTCCCGCACCACCTCGGGGATGTCCACATAGGTCCGGGTGCTCATTTCACCAGCCACGATGACGAGGCCCTGGGTGGTCAGGGCCTCAATGGCCACCCGACCCTGGGGATCGTCGGCCAGCACGGCATCCAGGATGGCATCCGACACCTGATCACAGATCTTGTCCGGATGCCCCTCCGTGACCGACTCAGAGGTAAACAAACGAAGGTTTTGCGGGTTCTGGCTCAAGGTTGAATCCTCCCGGGAAAAGTGGTTTGCCATTATACTCTCGGCCCTTTGCCAATTCAAACCTTTCCGAGGAAGGAGGAGTTCCATGCTGAGTGTACTCGTGAGCCTGGTGCTGAGCACCGGATGGAACCTGTCGCTGGATGCAGGGCTGCAGTTGACCCAGAACTACTACAACGATGCCTGGGCCGGCACCGAGGTGAGTTCCGTCACCTGGACCGCGGTGGTGAACGCCACGGCCCAGCGGGCCCTGACGGAACAGGTGCTGTTCACCAACCGAACGAAACTCCAGTACGGTCAGACCTATCGGCAGGATCCGGAAACCGACCGGTGGATGCCACCGGAGAAGTCCGCAGACCTGGTGGACAACGAGGCGATTCTCCAGTTCACCCTGGGATGGCTCGTGGATCCCTTCCTTTCGGTGCGGCTGGAGAGCCAGATCCGGGACCAGGTGAACCGCCTGTACCTGAACCCCGTGACCTTCACCGAGGGTGCGGGCCTCGCCCGAACCTTCCTGAAGACCGAAGCGGCGGAACTCAACGGCCGGCTGGGCGTGGCCTTCCGGGAACTCGTGGATCGGGCCTCCGAAGCGGAAACCCCGGTGGAAGGAGGTCTGGAGACCGTCCTGTGGGGCAAACGCCGGGTGTCGGAGAGGATCCAGTACGAGGCCGAGCTGCGGATCTTCAAGGCCCTGTACAACTCCCAGGCACCGACCGACGACGACCGCTGGAAGGCCCCGGATGTCAACTGGAAGAACACCCTGAGCCTTTCCCTGGTGCGATTCGTGGAGCTCACGGTGTACGGGGAACTGGTGTACGACAAGGACATCGTGGACCGGGCCCAGATCCGGGAGAACCTGGCCCTGGGCCTGACCTATCGGTTCTTCTGAGTTCTGCTGCAACGGAACCGCCGCTGTGGTCTTTGGAAAGAAGGACCGGCTATCGGTTCTCCTGAGTCGTGCAGGAACCCGGGCGAAAGGGGGCGCGCCCCCTTTCGCCCGGGTTCCTATCCGTTCAGGGGTAACAAAGGGGGGTTTCTGCCCTTTGTGGACTGCGGTGCCCTGGCACCGCTTTGATTCCCCTTTTGGAGTGCGGTGCGCTC
>CAZXAO010000116.1:0-5962 GCA_964638465.1 uncultured bacterium
CCCTGGGGATCCGGGTGGTACTCCCCGGTTTCGGGGTCATACGCATAGTCGCCGTTGCCCGGGCCCACATAGACATAGCGGAGGCCCTGGCCAGGCAGAGCGCCCCGGCCCCACTCGTGGTGGCCCTGAAGGGGACCCCGGTGCCAGTCCACCTGGGCCAGGAAGACGGGATCGTGGCCAGTCCCAGCCCAGAACACCTGAAGTCGGGGATGCAACGAGGGGGTGTTCATCGGCCAGTCCGCCAGACCCCAGTATCGGGGGCTGGAGCCGTGGAACGCCCGTCGGTGGTAGAGTTCCAGCCGGCGGCCCCCTGGAGTCCACCGGAACCCCACCTCCCGGTATGCTGCGGTGTCCTCGTGCACCTCAGAGACCTGGATCGCGGGAGTTCCGGGCCAGGCCTTCAGGCGCCAGAGGAGCCCCCTTTCCTGTCGGGGCTTCGCCGAAGGGGGCTGGAGGTCTTCTGCAAAGGCCTGGAGGATGGTAGGGCCCAGGGGCAGGGTGCCGGTAAGCCGTTGGTAGTGGCCCTGGCTGGTACGGAGCCAGAGATCCAGCACCTCGGCCTGCAGGAGCCAGCCAGGGGCCGGGGCGAGGAGCAGGGAGCCGCCCCCGGCGCGTACGCGGCCGGCCTCCGTGCCCGAGAGGCGAAACCGGTCGGCCAGGGAGGCCGGGAGCCGACGCCCTCCGGGCTGCTGGAATCTCGGGGTGGCGCCGAATCCGTACAGGGAGATCTCCGGCGTCCCCGGCAGGTGGGTCCAGCGATGCTGCCAGCGGATCTCGCCGGTGCCCTCCCGGTGTCGGGTGGGGGAGAGCACATTGCGGTGCAGGTCCTCGGCAACAAAACGGAGGGAGAGATGGCCGTAGGGCGTTCGGGGTTGGCCCTGCAGTTCTACGAGGCGAAGTCGGGAAGGGATAGGCTGGCGGAGGCGGGGTAGATACGCTCCCTGGTGTCGTCCCACGAACCGGTAGCCGCCGAGGATGGCGTCGTAGGTGTAGTCGCCCTGGCCGTTGCCCACGAACTCAAAGCGCACCTGGTAATCGCCCTGGCCGGGGCCCACATATCGGAACACCGAATCCTCCCGCACATAGTCGCCCCGGCCGGTCCCCACGAAGAGGCCGTCTTCCAGTACCACCTGGCCCGCGGTATCGCCCAGGGCTGCCAGGCGGGCCAGGTCAGCGGGACTGAGGTACGCCCGGAGGGTGCGCTCCAGGTAGCCATCCTGCAGGAAGGACACCTGCCAGGTGGAGTCCCGGGTGCCCAGGCTGAGCAGGGACACGGTGTGGCCGGGCAGGGACTGGAGGCGTTCAAACTCCACCCGCAGGTGGTCAGTGTGCTGGATCCGGCGGCCCGGGGTGAACACCAGGGTGCCGGTCTGGTAGTCCAGCAGGTAATCGCCCTGGGGGCCGGGCTGCAGGCGTTCGCCGTTGAGGTACACCCGTTCCGAGCCGGGTAGCACGCGGAGGGGTCGCCCCTCGGGGTCCAGGGGATAGGGGCCGGGGTCACCATCCCGAAGGGTGAGGGTCACCACCTGGGGTTGGCCCCGGCGCAGGGCATAGGCCAGGTGCACCCGCAGGTTTTGGATTTCCCCCTGGAGCCTCCCTCCCCGGCCCCGTACCGTCCCCGGCCCGAGGCGGTCCGACGCCAGATCCAGATCCCCCAGGTGGACCGTCAGATGGGGTCCCTGAAGGGCGATCAGTACCCGATCCACGGCGCCCAGTTCTTCCACGCCCGTGGCCGAGAGGTTCTGGTCGCTGAGAACCCCGTTCACCTGGTACTGTCCCAGCTGGCCCTGGAGTTGGATCTGGGTGGCCTGCTGGAGCCGGGCCGGGGTTCCCGGCCCGCCGGTGACCGTGAGCCGTTTGAAGCCCTGGAGCCAGAGGGCTTCGCCGGATGGTGGGGAGGACGCCGGCCCTGGAGGAGGGACGATCGGTGAAGGGGGCTTGGATCCCGGGGAGGAGGGGTGAGGCCGGGTCGGGCACGGGCTCCATCGGAGGAAGTGCACCTGGACGGATTCTGCCGTGAAGGGTTCCAGGAGCAGTGTGTCCTCGTGCCATCCGGCGATCCGTGCTCCCTGGACCCACACCTGATCCCGCCAGGGGCAGGGCAGGGGTACGCGCCGGGATTTGACCCACAGGGAGTCGGGTATGAAGCCGCCGACGCCCAGGAGCACCAGGCCGAGGAGGTTCTGCCACACCACTTACGGGAACAGCCCGCGCTCCCGGTACACCTCCTCAATGCGGCGGATGGCCAGGATGTAGGCTGCCGTACGCCAGTCGGTCTGGTACTGTTCGGCGGTTTCCTTGACCTCCACGGTGGCGCGTTCCAGTTTCTTGCGGAGGCGTTCGTTCACCTCCTCCTCTTCCCACTGGAGGGCCATCCGGTCCTGGACCCATTCAAAGTAGGAGACCACCACGCCTCCGGAGTTGGCCAGGATGTCGGGCACCACCAGGATCCCCTTCTGATTGAGCACCTCGTCCGCCTGGGGGGTGATGGGGCCGTTGGCGCCCTCCACGATGTACCGGGCCTTGATTTCGTGGACATTGCCGGAGTGGATCTGGGCCTCCAGGGCGGCGGGCACCAGGAGATCTACGGCGAGGCTGAAGATCCGGTCGCCGGGCAGGGGATCAGCCTTGGGATAACCGGCCACGCCCCCGTGTTCCCGGGCATACTGGCCCAGGTCTTGAATGTCCAGGCCTTCCTCCCGGAACACACCGCCGGTGACATCGGTGACGGCCTGGATCCGGGCGCCGTTCTGGGCGAGGAACAGGGCGGCGTGGTACCCTACATTGCCGAAGCCCTGCACGGCCACGGTTTTGCCTTCCAGGGTTTCTCCGAAGAGTTCCAGGGTTTTGCGGGCCACGATACACACACCGCGGCCGGTGGCCTCGCGGCGGCCCGGGGAGCCGCCGATGGTCCGGGACTTGCCGGTGACCACACCGGGGGCGTTATAGCCCGCAAAGATGCTGTAGGTGTCCATGATCCAGGCCATGGTCTTTTCGTTGGTGAACACATCCGGGGCGGGGATGTCAATGTCCGGGCCCAAGAGGGGCATCAGGGTATAGGTGAACCGGCGGGTCAGGCGTTCCAGTTCCCGGTCGGAGAGGGCCGTGGGATCACATACCACGCCGCCCTTGCCACCGCCAAAGGGGATGTCCACCAGGGCGCACTTCCAGGTCATCCAGGCGGCCAGGGCGATCACCTCTTCGCGGGTCACCTCGGGATGGAACCGGATGCCGCCCTTGAAGGGTCCGCGGAAGTCGTTGTACTGGCAGCGGAACCCCTGGAACACGCGGACCTTGCCATCGTCCATCTTGACGGGGATGGACACCTCCACCACCCGTTTGGGGTGCTGAAGGATGGTGTACAGGTTGGGGTCCAGGTTCATCACCCGGGCCGCTTTATCCAGTTGCATCCGGGCCATATCGGCCGGGCTCAGGTGTTCTTCGTTCATGGCTCCCTTCCCTCCGGTGTTCCGTTTGGGGGCACCGGTGCCGCCACGGTCACCTTTTCGGTGGTGCCGTCGGGGTACCGGAGCACATAGTAGAGTTTCAAGGCGTTGACCTCCACCACGCGGGCCTGGCCCCTGGAGGTTTCCAGGCTCTGGCCCAATCGGGGCAAAACCGCTGCCATTTCGCGGTAATAGGGCAGTTCAAAGCGCAGGCAGCAGAGCAGCCGGCCACAGATGCCCGAGAGTTTCTCGGGGGCGGAGAACAGGTACTGGGCGCGGGCCATGTCCAGGGTCACAGACGGTAGATCCTTGAGGAAGGTGGTGCAACAGAGCTCCCGGCCGCACCGGCCGATGCCGCCGAGGCGACGGGCCATGTCCCGGGCCCCGATCTGCTGAAACTTGATGCGGAGGTGCAGGAGTTTGGCGAGCTCAGCGCCATAGGGTCGGAGGTCCAGTTTGGTGTCCGCGGCGTAGAGCACATCCACCTGGCCGGTGTCCACATCCAGGTGGACCTCCACGATCTTCACATTCAGCCCCTTTTCCCACAGGAACCCGCGGATCATGTGTTTGAGGGTCAAAAGCACCTTCTGGCGGGAGGCAGGCCGAGCATCCACGATCCGCCGCTGGGCCCGGGCGTTGCTCCAGGTGCGGAACTTTACGAGCAGGGGTTCGGGTTCCCCTTCAATCCAGAGGTCCATAAACCGGCCGGGGCGGACATCGTAGATCTTGGGGGAGGCAAACTTGGCGAGACCTCCGCCGATAATGGACACTTCCAGGGTGCTATACCGGAGGCCGGATTTTTCGGATTTTCTTCCTCGCCCTTTGGCTCTTTTTCCCATGGCGTTCCTTTGCGCGTTTGTGGGCGCGTTCCTTGATCTCCTTGAGGGCGTCCCGGTACAGGGCCGCCTTTTCAAACTCCAGCTGGTCGGCTGCGGCCCGCATCCGGCGTTCCAGTTCCTCCACCAAAGTGAGGGGATCCAGCGTCTGCTTCAGGAGTTCAATCTCCTGGCGGACCCCGAAGTCCTCGGAGGTCAGCACCCGTTCGTCCGCCACCTTGGTGGTGAGGAGCACCTGCTCCACGGACTTCCGGATCGTTTGGGGCACAATGCCGTGCCGCTTATTATACTCCAGTTGGAGCCGTCGGCGGCGTTCGGTTTCCTCCAGGGCCTGGCGCATGGCGGGCGTAAGGTGATCGGCGTACATGATGACCTCGCCGGCGGCGTTCCGGGCGGCCCGGCCGATCATCTGGATCAACGAGGTGGGTGACCGGAGGAATCCCGTCTTGTCGGCATCCGTGATGATGACGAGTGAGACCTCGGGCAGGTCCAGACCCTCCCGGAGCAGGTTCACGCCCACCAGCACATCAAAGTGGCCGAGCCGCAGGCCCCGCAGGATCTCCACCCGCTCAATGGCGTCAATCTCCGAGTGCAGGTACCGTACCCGGAAGCCCACGGAGAGCAGGTATTCGCTGAGGTCCTCGGCCATACGCTTGGTGAGGGTGGTGATGAGCACGCGCTCGCCCCGGTCCACCCGCCGGCGGATCTCCTGGACCATGTCGTCCACCTGGTGGGTGGTGGGTTTCACCGTCACCCGGGGATCCACGAGTCCGGTGGGCCGGATGATCTGCTCCACCACCAGGCCCCGGGACTTTTCCAGTTCGTAGGGCCCCGGAGTGGCCGACACGAAGATCACCTGGTCCCAGAGTTGTTCCAGTTCCTCAAACTTCAGGGGCCGGTTGTCCAGGGCCGAGGGGAGACGAAACCCGTATTCCACCAGCACCTGTTTTCGGGAGCGATCGCCGTGGTACATGCCCTGCAACTGAGGGATGGTCACATGGGACTCGTCAATGATGGTCAGGAATTCCTCTGGAAAGTAGTCCAGCAGGCAGGTGGGCCGCTCGCCGGGCTTCCGGCCCGAGAGGTGGCGTGAGTAGTTCTCAATGCCCGGACAGTGGCCCAGTTCCCGCAGGAGTTCCAGGTCGTATCGGGTCCGCTGTTCCAGTCGTTGGGCCTCCAGGAGCTTGCCCTGGGCGCGGAGTTCCTGGAGCCGTTGTTCCAGTTCCTGTTCAATAGACCTCAGGGCCTCCTCCAGCCGGGGCCGGGTGGTGACCCAGTGGCCGGCAGGATAGATGGCCACCCGGCGTTTTTTCTCTATGGTTTTGCCGGTGACCGGGTCCAGCACCCGGAGGTCCTCAATCTCATCACCGAAGAAGGAGATCCGGAGCACCCGTTCTTCGTAAGCGGGGACGAGTTCCACCACATCCCCGCGCACACGAAAGGTGCCCCGGGAGAGGGCCACATCGTTGCGGCTGTATTGAATCTCCACGAGGCGCCGCAGGAGTTCGTCCCGGGGGATCTCCTGGCCCACCTCCAGGATGACATACAGGCGTTTCACCTCCTCCGGGTCGCCCAGACCGTAGATGGCCGACACCGAGGCCACGATGATGACATCGTCGCGTTCCAGAAGGGCGGAGGTGGCCCGAAGTCGGAGGCGTTCAATGTCGTCGTTGATGGTGG
>CAZXAO010000117.1:0-5913 GCA_964638465.1 uncultured bacterium
TTTGGAGTGCGGTGCGCTCGCACCGCTTTGCTTTTCCGGGGCGGAGGGTCGCGGCGGAAGCCGCGCCTACAAACCTCTCCCTTGATGGAAGGAGGCTTTGATTTTCTCAGGGGGGCCCCCACGGTGAAAGCGATTCCCCCGACCCCTTCCCCTGGGGCCTGGGCCGATGGAGAGGAGGCTCTGGGGAAGCGCATCGGGATACCGACTTCCCCCCATTTTCCCGTGCCGGGGAGTAGCCCGATCCCCCGTACCTGCTGAAAACCGGGGTTCCTCCTTTCCATGTTCCTGGGACGGGATCCCGGGTGCATTCTCAGGTTTGTGCTTCACCTCTCCAGGTTCATGGGGTGGAGACTGCAAGGGCTTGAAGACGCCTTCTGGGGCAGATCCCGGTCAGGGCCGGGGTTCTGGTCGGGAGGAAGGTTCCGGGTGGACCCAGAGGCCGAGGATCCCCAGGGCGAGCCAGGCCAGCAGGGCCCCGGTCAGGAAGGCAATGCCGCTGCCCCAGCGATGCCAGAGCAGGCCGAAGAGCACGCTGGCGGGCAGGGCCGCCAGGCCCACGGTCAGGTGGAACCAGCCGAAGCCCGTGCCTCGCAGGGTTTCGGGCACCAGGTCCGCAACAAAGGCCCGTTCCACGCCCTCTGTAAGGGCGTAGAACACGCCGTAACTTGCAAACAGCCAGACCACCTGCCAGGTCGTGGTGGCCAGGGCGAACCCCAGGTACACGAGCCCGTAAAGGAACCATCCCATCAGGATGGTCCGTCGGCGGCCGTGGCGGTCCGAGAACATGCCACAGGGGGTGGAGAGCACCATCTTGACGCCGTTGAAGAGCATCCAGAGGGTGGGGATCCAGGCCAGGGCGATGCCCACCTGGCGGGCTTTGAGCACCAGGAAAGCGTCGGTGGCATTGCCCAGGGTAAAGACCAGAAGGGCTGCCAGGTACCGGTGGAATTGGGGGCCCAGCCGGTACCAGTCCTCCCGGTGAATCGGGAAGCCCCGGTGCTCCCGGGGTCTGGGCAGGGGACGGTGGGGCTCGTGGACCCTGAGGGCCAGCACCAGGACGGCCGCCAGTCCGGGCACGACGGCCAGGAGAAAGAGGGGGCGGAGCTCCAGGTGAAGGGAGCCCAGGAGCAGGGTGGCCACGAGGGGGCCCAGCAGGGCACCGGAATGGTCCAGGCTTCGTTGAATTCCGAAGGCCTTGCCCCAGATGCTCCGGGGGGTGAGGTCGGCGATCAGGGCGTCCCGGGGTGAGGTTCGGATTCCCTTGCCCAGGCGGTCTACGAAGCGCAGGGCCAGCACCTGGCCCCAGCGGTTTGTCAGGCCGATGAGGGGCCGGCTCAGGGCGGCGGCCAGGTAGCCGGCCACCACCCAGGGTTTCCGTCGGCCGAAGCGGTCCGAGAGGGTACCGGCCACGAGTTTCATCAGGGCGGCCGTGGATTCGGCCACACCCTCCACGAGGCCCAGGGCCACGGTGGAGGCGCCCAGCACGCGGGTGAGGAACAGGGGCAACAGGGGGTGTACCATCTCGGAGGCGGTATCGTTGAGCAGGGACACGACGCCCAGCGACCACACCTCGCGGGGTACCCGGGGGTTCTCCGGCGCCGGAGATGGTGGATTCACCTCAGACCTCCAGGGTCTGGTAGAGGTCGGGGGTCTGAACCTGGTAGCCGGCCCGCAGGAGTTCGGCTCCCAGATGGTCCATGGCCTCGGGTTCTCCGTGGACCAGGGTGAGGGCGGTGCCGGGTTGGAACCGGCGGGCCCAGTCCAGGAGATCCGAGTGGCCGGCGTGGGCCGAGAAGCCGTTGATGGTGTAGATCCGGGCCCGGACCACGACTTCTTCGCCGTAGATGTTGACCGGTGATTCGCCGTCCACGATCCGGCGGCCCAGGGTGCCCCGGGCCTGGAACCCCACGAACACCACGCTGCTTTCGGGTCGCCAGAGGTGATGTTTCAGGTGGTGTTTGATGCGGCCGCCGGTGCACATGCCGGAGCCGGCGATGATGACTGCGCCGCTTTTGATGTGGTTGATCTGGCGTGAGGCCTCCACGCTGCGGGTGAACTGCAGGCCAGGGAAGGTGAAGAGATCCCGATGTCGCTTCAGCAGGGCCCGGGCCTCGTCGTCAAAGCACTCGGGGTGGACCCGAAAGATCCGGGTGGCCTCAATGGCCAGGGGGCTATCCAGGAACACCCGGGTGCCGTGGGGCAGCAGGCCCTGCTCCGAGAACTCCCGGAGCACATACAGCAGGTCCTGGGCGCGTTCCAGGGCAAAGGAGGGGATGAGGACATTGCCGCCCCGCTGGAAGGTCTCCTGGAGGGCTTCCTGCAGTTCCTGGACCGAGGCCTCAAAACTCCGGTGGTCCCGGTCGCCGTAGGTGCTTTCCAGGAAGACCAGGTCCGGGGATTTCATCACCGGGGCGTCCGGGTCGCGCACGATGGGTTTCCCGGGATTGCCCAGGTCGCCGGAGAAGACCACCTGTTTGCGGGTCCCGTTCTCCTGGACCTCCAGTTCCAGGAAGGCGGAGCCCACGATGTGGCCGGCGTCGCGGAAGGTGATCCGGACCCCTGGGGCAGGTTCCACGGTTTCGCCGTAGGCCACGGGGCGGGTGAACAGGCGGGCCGTCTGGAGGGCATCTTCCACGGTGAACAGGGGGTCCCGGGGAGGTTCGCCGCGGCGGGCCCGGCGGCGGTTCTCGGTAAAGGTTTCTTCCTCTTCCAGGTGGGCAGCGTCCAGGAGCATGATGCCGGTGAGGTCCCGGGTGGCGGCGGTGGCGTAGATGGGTGCCTCTATGCCCCGATGGACCAGGAGGGGCAGGCGGCCGATGTGGTCCAGGTGGCTGTGGGTCACCACGATGAAGTCCAGGTCCCCGGGGCCGAAGGGCAATTCAGCCCGGTTCAGTTCTTCGGCGTCCCGGTCACCCTGGAACTGGCCGGCGTCCACCAGGAACCGGGCCCGGGGGGTTTCCACATAGTACATGGAACCGGTCACCCGTCGGCCGGCTCCCAGCACAGTGACCTTCATTTGCGGGCTCCTTGCTTAGAGGTACCCCAGGTCTTCCAGGCGTTTCTGGATTTCGCGCTCCTCTTCGGGCGTGTACACCGAGTCGGGCGGCCCCTCGGAGGCGGGGTGAGGCCCTGGAGTTGTGCTGGCTTCCCGGCCCGGGGTGCCCAGGGGGTGGCCGTCCATCTCCCGGGGGATGGGTACGCCCAGGAACTGGAGCACGGTGGGGGCGATGTCCACGATGGAATAGTCCGGCCTGGGTGGTGGGGGAAACGCCGGTCCCGCGGCCACCAGGATGCCCTCCATGGCGTGGGCGCCGGTGTCCTCCAGGCCGGGCCGGTACCGGCGGAACAGGCCCACGGCGTCCAGATTGCTGCTGAAGACGAACCCCTCGTGGGGTTCTACGATGACATCCGGCGGATACCCCCGGGGATTCGGGCCGTACAGGGTTTCTTTGAAGTGCAGTTGTTTGACCACCGGTTGGTGGCCGGGTCCCCGAAGCCGTTGCAGGGTTTCTTCCAGGCGGGGGAGGACCTCCTGGCGGTCGTAGGTGGGGTTGAAGAACAGGAAGGCGAAGTGGATGGAGGCGGTCACGAAGAGGCGGGTTTCCTGCCAGTTCAGTTTCTGGAAGATGTTGCCGGCCTTGCGGCCCCGGAGTTTCCGGGCGGCGTTGTGGCCCAGGAGTTTCACGGCCAGGCGTTTCACCAGGTTCCAGCGGTCCAGCCGGCGGGTCAGGTCTTCCAGCAGGGCCAGGGTGTCGGTGCCGGTGGTCTTGAGCAGGCCCTGGCGTTTGAGCCAGAGGTTCAGGTTGACCTCTACGCGGGCGGGCCCGAAGCCGTGGTCCGAGATGACGAGGACAGCGTCCGGTCGGGCGTGGTCCACCAGCCGGCCGATTTCCCGGTCCAGGGCCTCGTAAAACCGGGTGATGGTGCGCCATGCCTCGGGGGTGTACTGGGGCCAGGAGGGGTCCAGGTAGTGCCAGAAGGCGTGCTGGAGGACATCGGAGGATTGCACATGCACCATGAAGAAGCTCCAGTCCGGGTAGAGGTCCAGGAGCAGGTGGGCGGCGCGGAACCGTTCGTGTTCCACGGAGATCTGTTCCTCCACGAACTCCGGGGGCCGGAGGCTTTTCACCGCCCAGCGGGGGACCAGGATTCGGTAATGAACCTTCCGGATCACCCGTTCGTAGACCTCCGGAGGGTGTACGAACCGGGGGGAGACCTCGGGTGAGAGCATCCCGCCGATGGTCACGAGTCCCGGGAGTTGCCGGGGGGGGTAGGTGAGGGGGACATTGATGACCACGGCCCGGTGGTTTGCCCGGCTCAGGTATTCCCAGAGCGTGGGGGCCTGGATGGACCGGGCGTTCACCAGGACGGCCTGTTTCCGGGCCACATCCAGGGCGATGAAGTCGTACACGCCGTGTTTTCCCGGGTGGACCCCGGTCTGGAAGGAGCTCCAGGCGGCGGCGGTGATGGGGGGGATGGTGGAACGGAGATGGGCCCGGTGGCCCTGCTGGATCAGTTCCTGGAGGCGGGGCATTCGGTGTTCGTCCAGCAGTCGGTCCAGGATGCGCCAGGTGCCGCCGTCAATGCCGATGACGAGGAGCCGCTTTGCCATAGGTTCAAAGGGTACGGCGGCCCCTGGGGACGTGCAAACCCCTCAGTAGGGATTTTCGGTGGATTCCATAAGGGAGAGCAGCCGTCGTACGGCGGTCTTGAGGACGGGCAGGTCGCGGGTCACGGTGGTCCAGATCAGGTGGGGATCCAGAGAAAAGTAGCCGTGGACCAGGATGTTTCGCATTCCCACCAGGTCCTGCCAGGGGATTTCAGGTGCTCGTTTCCGGAGATCCTCCGGGAGATGCCGGGCAGCCTCACCGATGATCTGGAGGTGATACACACACCATACCTGCACCAGGGGGTATTGCTGGAATCGCTCTTCGGAGGAAGGAAGGTAGCGTTCAATGGCCTGGATTGCCTGGAGGATGTCCCGGAGTCGGAGGATAGGGGATCTCACAGGGGTCGGGCCTCCTTCCACACCCGTTCCTTCATTGGTGCCCGAAGGCTGGCAGGAGTAAGCACATCTACAGGGCGGCCCAGCAGGGTCTCCAGTTCCCGTTTCAAAGCTGCGAGGTCCAGCAGGGTCCGGTCGGGTTCCAGTTCCACGAGGAAATCCACATCACTCCGTGCATCGTGCTCTTGGCGGGCTACCGACCCAAAGACCCAGATGGCCCGGACTCCGTGCCGGCGGCAGATTCGCAGGATTTGGTCGCGTTTTCGTTCCAGCTGCATCTCAGACTAAAGCATACGCAATGGGGGCCCCGACTGCAAACCCTGCTCACATTCAAAACATTCCAATGATGAGTGGCTTTGGGTGTTTCCTTGACGCCGTTCCGGCGAACCCTAAAAATTAGCCCTACCAAGCCACGAGGAGGTACGCATGAAGGAAAGAGAGCGGTGGGCCACCCGAATCGGGCTCATCCTGGCCATGGCGGGCAATGCCGTGGGCCTCGGGAACTTCCTCCGGTTCCCGGTACAGGCTGCCAAGAACGGCGGCGGAGCCTTCATGATTCCCTATTTCATCTCCTTCCTGCTCCTGGGGATCCCGTTGATGTGGGTGGAATGGTCCATCGGTCGGTACGGGGGTTCCTACGGCCACGGATCCACCCCGGGCATGTTCCAGCGGCTCTGGCGGCACCCGGTGGCCAAGTACCTGGGGGTCATCGGCGTGGTGGGCCCCCTGATGATCGTCATCTACTACGCCTACATTGAGTCCTGGACCCTGGCCTTCAGCCTGTTCTCCCTGTTCCAGAGGCTGCCCCAGGTGCCGGCTTCCAGTGAAGCCAGCCAGGTGCTGGCGCCCTTCCGCGACTTTCTGTACGGTTTTATCGGTACCCAAGGGGCCCAGGGCTTTTTCCTGCG
>CAZXAO010000118.1:0-5889 GCA_964638465.1 uncultured bacterium
CCTGGCGGCCTTCTTTATGACCACCCGTCTGCTCCGCCACATCCCCTCGGCCGCCTGGCGGATCGTGCTCTATGTGGCCTTTGCCTTCCTGATGCTGGCCCCGCTGGTCTACGGGGGAGGCCTCCTGTGGGGTGCCCACCTCCTGTCCCTGCAGGCCGGGCAGTCGCTGATCTACCTCTTCGGATTCATCACCCTGGCCGCCTTCTTCCAGGAACCCCAGCGGGCGTTGACCTTTGATCGGCACCTGGTGGACCTGGGCCGGCAAGAGGTGCTCACCCCCGTGCTCCGCCAGCTGCTCCTGGAGGAGGAACGCGACCGGAAGACCCAGGAACTGGAGGTCTTTAACGCCGAGCGCTACCTCCAGGGATACCGGGAGGGACGGTGGGTGGAGGTGCTGGAACCCGTGGTGCGATACCTGATGCGGGATTTCCCGGGAACCCCCATCCTGCTGGGCCAGATGGATCCCCTGAGCCGCCGGGTGGCCTTCACGCATCGGGTCCCCTCTGAGGCCGCCCCCATAGAACCTCTGGAGCCCGCCCCCGAGGTCCAATTGCCCCGGAGCGACCTGGTCACCCGTTGGTTCCGGCGGGAAGAACTCCGGGGAGTGCACGAGGATCTGCTGGCGCACCTCTCTGGCAACAGGGCTGGCGGCTTCAGCCTGCCCCTGGCCATCGGGGCCCACCTGTATGTTCTCTGGATCCCCTGTGAGGCCGGGGATCGCAGCGGTCTGCTCCACTGGCTCCAGGCCGTGCAGGGGCGGGTTCAGCAACTCCTGAACTACGCCTACGACTACCTCCGCACCCAGGAAACCCAGCACCTCCACGCCCGGTTCCTGGCCATCTTCACCGGTGCGCTCCAGAGCGATGGGATAGAGACCTATCTGGAGCAACTGGGGCTGGCCCTGGCGGAGGTTTTCCCCGAGTTTGCGCTGCTCACCGTGGAGGGCACCGAGATCCGGGTTCTCCAGAGCCGGGGCGATCACCCCGGTATCTGGCCCGGTTTGCTTCGCACCCTGGACATCTACGAATTGCGCCGCAAGACCACGACCCCCTCCCAGCACCACCAGATTCCGGGCCTGGAGGGCAGCTTTTCCTTCGTGCCCCTGCAGGATCCCTACCTTTTGGGAATCTACTATCCCCCTTCAGAACTGCCCACCATCGTCCAGCAGATCCGGGAGGCCCACTTTTTTGAGCACCTCCTGCCCCTGATCCAGCAGCACCTTCGGGATGTGCAGCAGTTCTTCCACGAGAAAAAGGTGTGCTGGTTTTCCCAGCAGCTCAGTGAGACCCTTCCCCAGCAGATTGAAACCCTGGGCCTGGAGGACCTGGCCCGTTCGCTTTTGGACACGGCCAGACAACTCTCCAGTTTCCCGGCGGTCTCCCTGCTGCTGGTGGACCCGGAAAACGATCAGCGGCTTCAGTATGTGGCCACCTCGCCGGAACACCAAACCCCGCCCTCTGTGGGCTGGCTGGACATCCGTTCCTCTCCGGCCCTGCTCAGCGTTCGCACCACCCTACAGCCCATCTACAGCCAGGACAGTGAAGAGGGCGACCTGCTGGCTCACACCCTCGGTTTCCGTTCCTGGGTGATCTTCCCGCTGCATCTGGAATCCTCCCTGCTGGGCTTCTTCGTGTTCCACGCCCAGCGTCCCCACCGCCCCATGACCGCCACCGAGATCCAGATGATGGAGCAGTTCACCCACTTCGCCTCCTTCATCCTCTTCTGGTCCCTCACCCGGCGAGAACACCAGCAACAGGAGAAGGTGATCCAGAACCTCCTGAACGCTCTGACCGAGCTGCTTCCCCTCACCAACGAGGAGAGCCTGCAACAGAAGATCGTGGAGGTGGCCCAGGAGTTGCTGGAGGGCGATGCCGCCAGTTTCATGATCTACGATCGCAACCTGAAGAGTTTCGTCATCACCGCGGCCCGGGGCCTCTCCGAACGGTACATTGAGGGCCAGAGGATCCCCGGCGAACGCGTCCGGAGCCTTATGGGCTCGGGGTACGCCCCCGTGTACATCCGGAACCTGCAGGAACGGTTCTACGGCGACCTGAGCCTCATCCGGGAGGAGAACCTGCGAAGCGTGATTGCCGTTTTCATCCGGCGGGAGGAGCAGGTGTACGGCCTCCTCAATGTCTACACCAAGGGTGAGGTCCGCCAGTTCTCCACCACCAAGCGGCAACTCTTCTCGTACCTGGCCGTGCTCACCTCGGCCCTCCTGAAGAACATCTACCTGTACCACGCCGCCCTTCGGCACAGCAAAATTCTGGAAACCCTGAACGCTCTGGGTCGCTATGTGATCCGCTACATCAACACGCCGGAGGCCTCCTGGCGGGATCTCCTGGCGGTGCTCGCCGATATGCTCAACTGCCCGCAGGTGTACCTCATCCGACACCGGGGCACCGAGTGGGTGGACCTCTATGGATTCTCCCGAAGGGAACAGGCGTTCCACGAGGACCAACTCTCCATCCGGGCCTTCCGTGAGCGGTTCCCGGACCTGCCGCCGGTGCAGGAACTGGCCGAACAGGTGGTGTATGCCCTTCCAGAACCGGAGACCTACACCCTGTACCTCACCCAGACGGGGGACCATCACTGGCTCCTGCGGCTGGAGTCGCCGCTGCTGGACCTCCTGCAGGAAGACTACATGGACATCCTCCAGGGCATCGCCGACCTTCTGAGCCTTGGGCTCATCGGCATGGCCCACTTTGAGAACGAACGCCGCCGCTCGGAGGACATCGCCCTGATCAACCAGTTGCTCCGCCTGACCTTTGCGGCCGAGGATCCCGAAAAGGCACTGGAAGAAATCTTTGAGAACCTGCGGGGCCGCCTTGCCGCCTCCTGGCTGGCCGTGGTGGATCCCCGAAAAACCGACGAGGAGGAACCCTTCCAGGTGCTGGCCCCGGCCAGTGCCCGTCCCGAGGCCCATCGTGCGCTCAAGCAACATCGTGAATCCCTGCTGAAGGCTTTGCGCCTCAAGGAGATCCTTCAGGTCCGTCGGCAGGACGAGATCCGCCTGGGTGTCCCCCTGATCGGCCGGCACGGCGTTCGGGGTGTGCTCTTCCTGGAAATTCCGGCCCAGCGGTACGACCCCGGCTACACCCCGGCCTTCCTGGAAACCCTGGCCTCGGAACTGGCCGCCGTCCTGGAGAATGTGGCCCTTTCCCGGCAAACCCAGGAAACCCTCCAGCGTCTGGAGACCACCCAGATGCAACTGGTAGAGTCCTCCAAACTGGCCGCCATCGGAGGACTGGCCGCGGGCGTGGCCCACGAGATCAAGAACCCCCTGTTCATCATTCAGGGCACCATGGAGATCTGGAAACGCAAGCTGGAAAAGGGCAAACCCGTGCTCACCGAGGAGATTGAAAAGGTGCTGGACGCCGTGGCCCGCATCAACCACATCGTTCGCTCCCTCCTGGACTACGCCCGCAGCACCCAGGAGAAGACCGTGGCACGCGTGCATGTCCACGAGGCCATCCTCGGCGCCCTGGGCTTCATGAAACGCTCCTACGAAAAGGAGGGCATCCGCCTGGAACTGGACTTTGATCCCAAAATGCCACCGATTCTGGCCAACCGCGGCGAGATCATGCAGGTGGTCTCCAACCTGGTGCAGAACGCCCGCGATGCCATCGTCCACAGCAAAAAGGGCGACAGCATCGTGGTCTCCACCCGGTTCACCGGCGACGCCATTGAGATCTCGGTGTGGGATAACGGCCCCGGCATCCCACCGGACTTACAACAGCAGATCTTTGAACCCTTCTTCAGCACCAAACCGCCGGGCGAGGGCACCGGCCTCGGCCTCTCCATCGTCAAACGCCTGGTGGAAAAAATGGGCGGAACCCTCTCGCTGAACACCGAGGAGGGCCAGTACACCGAGTTCGTGGTCCGAATCCCCTACACCCCTCCGCCGGAACCGACTCCGGAGGTCCAGGCCCCCTCCAGGGAACAACCCCGGGATGTCTTCCGTGGCAAACGATTCCTGGTGGTGGATGACGAAGAGAACATCACCGAGATCGTGGCCCAGTATCTGCAGGATCTGGGGGGCAGGGTGGTGACCTTCAACGACCCCCGAAAGGCCCTGCAACGGGCCCGGTTTGACCGCTTTGACGCCCTCATCCTGGACATCCGGATGCCCGAGGTGGACGGCTTCCAGATCTACGAAGACCTCCTGGAACGGAACCCCGAGAACGCCCGACGGGTCCTCTTCCTGACCGGCGGCGTGGGCGATCGCACCATCCACGAATACCTGAAGAGGAACCGGCTGCCCTACCTCACCAAACCCGTGTCCCTGGACGAACTGCGGGAAGCCCTTCAGAAACTCCTGGCCCCATCACCGGACCCCGGAACCCCCTCGGCGTCATGAACCTCCTGGTGGTCATCCCGGCCTTCAACGAGGAACGCCACCTTCCCGAACTGCTCCACCGGCTCCAGCGGGTGATCCCCTTAGACCAGGTGCTCGTGGTGGACGACGGCTCCCGGGACCGCACGGCCCTCCTCGCCGAAGCCGCAGGCGCCCGCGTGCTCCGAAACCCCCGGAATCAGGGCAAGGGCTACAGCCTGTACCGGGGCTTTCAATACGCCCTCCAGGAAGGCTACGACGCCGTCCTCACCCTGGACGCCGACCTGCAACATCCCCCGGAATACCTCCCGGCCTTTCTGGCCAGGGCCCGGGAGGGATACCATGTGGTGGTGGGCTCCCGGTTCCACGACATGCGCGGGATGCCCCTGGACCGCTACCTTACCAACAAGACCACCACCCTGGTCCTCTCGGTCCTCACCGGACAACGGCTCCAGGATACCCAGAGCGGCTACCGTTTGATTCGCCGCGAAGTGCTGGAGCGGTTCCAACCCACCACCTTCCGGTTTGACTTTGAATCCGAACTCCTGTTCCAGGCTGCTTTGCAGGGCTTCCGCATCGGCTATGTGCCGATTCCCACCATCTACGGCCAGGAACGGAGTTCCATCCACAAGGTTCGGGACACCTGGCGGTTCATCCGCCTGAGTTTGAAACTGCTGGCATGGCGATAGTGCTCCTGACCAACGACGACGGCATCCAGGCCCCGGGTCTAACCACCCTGGCCCAACACCTGGAGGTCCACCACGAGGTCTGGGTGGTGGCCCCGGAAACCGAGATGTCCGGCGCCAGCCATTCCATCACCCTGCACCGGCCCGTGACCCTGAAACCTTACGGACCCCGACGGTTCTCCCTGACCGGAACCCCGGCCGACTGCGTGCTGGTGGCCCTCCACGGCGTGCTACCGGTGCCACCCCGGGTGGTGATCTCGGGCATCAACCACGGCTACAATGTGGGCGAGGATGTCTTCTACTCGGGCACGGTGGCCGGCGCCCGGGAGGCCGCCCTGCTGGGGATCCCGGCCCTCGCCGTCTCTGTGGCTCCGCAGGCTGCCTTTGAAACCGCCCTCCCCTTCGTGGACCAGGTGCTCCAGTACCTGCTCCACCAGACCCGCCCGACCCTGCTCAACCTCAATGTACCCGATGCCCGCCCGGTGCGGGGCCTTCAGGTGGTCCGCTTGGGCAACCGACGGTATGTGGACCCGGTGAAAAACCAGGGCAACCACCGGTTTGTCATCGGCGGCACCGCCCAGTGGTCCGCCGAGGAAGGCACCGACCTCTGGGCCCTGTCCCGGGGCTATGCGGCCGTGACCCCCCTGGTGGTAGACCTGACGAGCCATGAAGATCTGGCCAGACTCCGAAGATCCCTATAGGACGAAACGGGAGTGGATGGTGGAAACCCAGATCCGCGCCCGGGGAATCCGCAACCCCCGCGTGCTGGAGGCCCTGCGCGTGATCCCCCGGCACCGCTTCGTCCCTCCCGAGTTCCAGGACGAGGCCTACGAGGACTACCCCCTGCCCATCGGCTACGGCCAGACC
>CAZXAO010000119.1:0-5879 GCA_964638465.1 uncultured bacterium
GCTGCCAGAGCCTTGTGTCCCCGGGGGGATCGGGAGGCGGTGGCTTCGTTCCCGGGGGGGAGTGGAGGCAGAGGCGCTCAGTTCCATCACATAGGTGGGCACCTTCAGGTCAAACCGTCGGGCGGTGTTGCGGTTCAGGATGGCCACATAGCCGATCACGCGGCCGGAATCCAGCACCACCTGGGCGTACTGGGTGGCGAAGGGCCGGGCCTGTTCCTGAAGGTGGTAGGCGAGGCCGAAGTCCTCCATGAGCCGGTCCAGGATGCCCTTGAGGTCGTAGTAGTCCAGTTCGCGTTCTGGAGAGGCCCAGTGTTCGGGGACGCGGCCGGCCAGGGCCACGGCCAGCCGGTACGGTTCTTCGGGCAGTTCGTTCTCCGACCGCCAGAGGAACACCTTGCCCAGTTCAAAGGTGGCCATCCCGGGGGCGCCCCGGCGGAGGTTCAGGGAGAGCACCTGGAGAAGGCCGGGCACCAGGGTGGTCCGAAGCACGCTGTACTCGGCGCCCAGAGGATTGGCGATCCGAACGACCCGTTCGGCAGCCCCCAGGGCCTCCAGGGCCTGGGGCGAGGTGAACTCCACGGTTTCGCTCTCCACCAGACCCAGCGTGGTGAGATATCGTTTGAGCCAGAGGTAACTCAGATGGCCCTTGCCCAGGAAGGCCCCCGCCGATTCCAGGGTGCCGGGCAGATGCTCGTAGCCCACGAGCCGCGCGTAGTCCTCGGCCAGGTCGGGCTCCTCGGCCACATCCCGGCGCCAGCTCGGGACCACCACCCGCAGGGGCCGTTCGGTCCCACGGTCCACCTGGTAGCCCAGACGGGGCAGGGTGGAACGGACCTGATCGTCCGACACGGTCAGGCCCAGGATCTCGCCGATCCGTTCACCGGAGGTTTCCACCGTGCGGCGGGGAATCGGCCGGGGATAAGCGTCCACCAGTTGGCCGGCGGTGCCCCCGGCGGTCTCCAGGATCAACTGGGTGGCCCGGAGCGAGGAATAAGGGGGGATCTCCGGGTCCACCCCCCGGATGAACCGGCGGGAGGACTCGGTGTCCAGGCCCACGGCCCGGGCACTGTAGTAGGTAACCACGGGATCAAACAGGGCGCTCTCCAGGAGCAGGTCCGTGGTTTCCTCCGAGACCCCGGTGTCCTCCGCACCCATGACGCCGGCCAGGGCTACCGGGCGTTCGTGATCGGCGATGACCAGCACCTCCGGGCCCAGGGTCCGCTCGGTTCCGTCCAGGGTCACGAGGCGCTCGCCCGGCCGGGCGCGACGGACCCGGATGCCGCCCTGGAGCCTTGTCAGGTCAAAGGCGTGCAGGGGATGCCCGAGTTCCAAGAGCACATAGTTGGTGACATCCACGATGTTGTTGATGGCCCGGAGGCCCACCAGGTGCAGGCGGCGCCGGAGCCAGGGGGGCGAGGGCCAGACCTTGACCCCGCGGATCACCCGGGCGGTGTACCGGGGGCAACCCTCGGGGTCCTGGATGTCCACCGGATAGGTCCAGGCCGCTTCGTTCACCCGGGGCTCAGGGAGCCGGAGGGGCACCTGGAGCTGGGCGGCCAGTTCCCGAGCGATGCCCAGCACACCCATGAGGTCCCCCCGGTTGGGCATGATGTAGAGGTCAAAGAGCCAGTCGTCCAGGTCCAGGTACGGGAAGGGTTCCTCGCCGGGCCGGGCTTCGGGCGGGAGTTCAGCGATGCCAAAGGACTCCTCTTCCAGCCCCAGCTCCGCCTCGGAGAGGAGCATTCCCTGGCTTTCTATGCCACGGAAACGCCGGACCTCCACGGTGCCACCGGGCAGCCGGGTGCCCGGCAGGGCCACCACCACCTTGAGGCCCCGGCGCAGGTTCGGGGCCCCACTCACCAGTTGCAGGGTTTCGGTGCCGATGGTGACCCGGGCCACCAGCAGGCGGTCGGCCTGCGGATGGGGCCGAAGGTCCACGATCTCTCCCACCACCAGGTGGCCCCGATAGGGGGCAGCCAGGTGCTGGAAGTCTTCCACTTCAATACCCACCCGCTCAAAGACGGGCAGGAGTTCCTCGGCCGTGCGGTCAGTCTCCAGGAACTCCCGAAGCCAGGAATCCAGGATCTTCATGGTTCGTACCCCCTCAGGAACCGCAGGTCGTTCTCCGAGAACCACCGGATGTCCGGGATGCCGTACCGGACCATGGCCAGGCGTTCAATCCCCAGGCCGAAGGCGTAGCCCTTCCATTCCTCAGGATCTATGCCCACGGCGCGGAACACATTGGGATGGACCATGCCACAGCCCAGGATCTCCAGCCATTCGCCTTTCCAGCGGATGGCCACCTCGGCCGAGGGTTCGGTGAAGGGGAAGTAGGAGGGCAGGAACTTGATTTCTGTCCTGGGTCCGAAGAACTCCTGCAGGAAGCGTTCCAGGGTGCCCTTGAGTTCGGCGAAGGTGACCCGGCGGTCCACATACAGACCCTCCAGCTGGTGGAAGGCCGGGGCGTGGGAGGGGTCAAAGGGGTCCACCCGGTACACCTTACCCGGGGCTACGAAGCGCAGGGGAGGCTTCTGCCGTTCCATCACCCGGATCTGGATGGGGGAGGTGTGGGTGCGGAGCAGCATCTTGTCGGTGATGAAGAAGGTGCTCTGCATCTCCCGGGCCGGGTGGTGGGGAGGGATATTCAGGGCCTCAAAGTTGTAGTAGTCCCATTCCACATCCGGCCCCTCTTCCACGGTGAACCCCAGGCCCTTGAAGATTTCCAGGATTTCGGTGAACACGCGGGTGATGGGGTGGAGTCGGCCCGGTGCGATGGGGCGGCCCGGCAGCGTCAGGTCAATGCGGTGTTGGGCCTGGGCTTCCAGGCGTTCGCGGGTCCTCTGGAGTTCCTGCTGGGCCCAGGTCTTCAGGCGGTTGATCTCGGCACCCGCCTGGGGCCGTTGATCCGGGGGCAGGCGGCCAATGGTCTTCAGGAGGGTGGTGATCTCGCCCTTCCGCCCCAGGTAGCGGATGCGGAGGGATTCCAGGTCGTTCAGGGTCTGGACCTGGCCCAGGGCCTCCTGCAGCTCCTGTTGCAGGTGCTGGACCCGTGCCTTCAGGGACTGGAGATCGGCGTCCACGAGGGCGCCTCCCCTCAGGAGAGCCCCAGGGCCGCCCGGGCACTGTTCACCAGTTGGGAGAACCCCTGGGGATCCCGAACCGCCAGGTCGGCCAGGGCCTTTCGGTTCATGGAGATGCCGGCGCGTTTCAGGCCGTTCATCAGGGTGCTGTAGTTGAGGCCGGCCTGTCGGGCTGCCGCATTGATCCGCACGATCCAGAGCCGGCGGAACTCGCCCTTTTTCTGCTTACGGTGGCGATAGGCGAAACTCAGGGACTTCAGGAGCTGCTCGTTGGCTTTCCGGAAGGTTCTGGACTTCTGTCCGTAATAGCCACGAGCCATCTTACGAACCTTTTTGTGGCGTCTCCTTCGGGTGTATCCCGTTTTCACTCTCATTGTAAAATGCCTCCTTCCAGCGAAATCTGTGGGAGAATTATACGGGAAAGCGGTCTTGAGCGCAGAAAAGGGCGGCGGCCCGCGAAGCGGGCCGCCGCCAAAACAGGGGGTGTGCGATGAAGGTCAGCGTCGTTCCCGCAGGATCTTTTCCGCCGCAAAGGCCGGAACCTCGCGATACTCGGCAAATTCCATGCTGAAGGTGCCCCGACCCTGGGTGAGCGAGCGGAGCACCGTGGCGTAGGCCAGGAGTTCCGCCAGGGGCACCAGGGCCCGCACCACCTTCCGCTGACGGCGGTCAAAGAACTCCAGCACCTGCCCCCGACGACTCCCGAGATCGGCCAGGATCTCGCCCAGGAACTCGTCCGGGACCACCACTTCCACCCGCATCACGGGTTCCAGGAGCACGGGACCGGCCTGGGGGAGGGCCTGACGGATGGCCTTTCGGGCCGCCTCCTGGAAGGCCAGATCCGAGGAGTCCACCTCGTGGCTGGAGCCATCCAGCAGGGTTACCTTCAGGTCGGTCACCGGAAAGCCGCCCAGCACCCCTTTTTCCAGGGCCTTCCGCACGCCCTTTTCCACGGCCGGCACGAATTCCCTGGGGATGTTGGAACCCCGCAGGGTCTCTTCAAACACGAAGCCCTGGCCGCGCTCCAGGGGTTCTATTCTCAGGATCACATGGCCGTACTGGCCGTGGCCCCCGGTCTGCTTGATGTGTTTTCCCTCCACCTGCACGGTGTGGCGGATGGTCTCCCGATAGGCCACCCGGGGCCGGCCCAGGTCCACAGGAGTCCGGAACTCCCGGCTCAACCGCTGGGCCACGATCTCCAGGTGCAGTTCTCCCATGCCCGACATCAGGGTTTCGCCGGTTTCCTCGTCGTACCGGATCTGGAGGGAGGGGTCCTCCTCGCTGAGTTTTCGCAGGGCCGAGCCCAGTTTGTTGGCGTGATCCCGGGACCGCGGTTTGACGGCCACGGAGATCACGGGCTCGGGGACCGTCAGGGCCTCCAGCACGATGGGTGCCTCCTCTTCGGCCAGGGTGTGGCCGGTCAGGGTTTCCTTGAGGCCCAGCACGGCGCCGATGTCGCCAGCCCGCAGTTCCTCCACCTCCTCCCGGTGATTGGCGTGCATCTTGAGGATGCGGGACACCCGTTCCCGCCGGCCCCGGGTGGCGTTGAACACATAGGAGCCTGCCGTGAGCGTTCCCGAGTACACCCGGACATACACCAGTTTGCCCACATAGGGGTCGCTCATCACCTTGAAGGCCAGGACGGTAAGAGGAGCATGGGGATCGGGTTGTCGCACGATGGGCTCGTCGGTTTGCGGGTTTCGGCCCACCACGGGCGGCAGGTCAGCGGGCGAGGGCAGGTACCGCACCACGGCGTCCAGCAGGGGGCCGATGCCCTGGTTGCGGTAGGCACTGCCCAGGAGCACGGGGACCAGCCGGAGCCGCAGGGTCTCGCGACGAATCACACGATGGACGGTTTCTGGATTCAGGGTACCGGTCTCCAGGAACTGCTCGGTGAGTTCCTCGTCCAGCTGGGTCAGGGTGTCCAGGAGGACATTCTGGTAGTGTTCCAGGTCCATCTGGGCTTCTGTGTCCTCCAGGGGGATCTCGTGGGCGTGGCCCTGGTCGTCAAAGGTGTAGGCCCTGCCGGTGAGGACCTCCACCACGCCCCGGAAGGCCTTTTCCCGGCCCAGAGGCACCTGGAGCAGGAGGGGCGTGATGCCCAGGCGTTCTTCCATCTGGCGAAGCACCGCATAGGGATCGGCGCCCACCTTGTCCATCTTGTTGAGGAATACCAGGCGGGGCACCTGGTACCGGTCCGCCTGGGCCCACACGGTTTCGGTCTGGGGCTCCACGCCGGCCTCGGCGTCCATGACCACGATGGCGCCGTCCAGCACGCGGAGGGACCGTTCCACCTCTACGGTGAAGTCCACATGGCCAGGGGTGTCCACGATGTTGATCTGGTGGTCCTGCCAGAAGCACACCGTGGAGGCCATGGTGATGGTGATGCCGCGCTGCCGTTCCTCAGGCATCCAGTCCATGGTGGCGGTGCCCTCATGCACCTCACCGAGCTTGTGGACCCGGCCGGTGAGGTACAGGATCCGCTCAGTGGTGGTGGTTTTTCCCGCATCAATGTGGGCCACCAGCCCGATGTTACGAAGGTGTACGATGCCCTTCCTCATGAAACTTCACACTCCTTGCCGTCTTCCAGGTTTCTGGGGAATTCCGCGGGGGAATCCGACGGGACCTGAAGTTTACGGGTTTGGTCAGGTTTTCGCAAGGCTGCTCTGGGAGGACCTCCCCCTTTCTGAGCATCCGCAATGCGTGCACCAGGCGAGCCACCGCACCGTTATGGAGTGCGGCGGCCTGACGCCGCTTTTGTCGTGCGGCACCCCGGTGCCTCTTTTGTCGTGCGGCGAC
>CAZXAO010000120.1:0-5868 GCA_964638465.1 uncultured bacterium
CCGCACCAGTTGCCGATCGGCGATCCGTCCCTGGATCTTTACGCCCAGCGCCTTCCCACCCAGGAGCTGCTTCTCCGGGTTCCGCTGTTCCCGGGACTGGTGGGCCAAACGCCGGCGCAGGGCCAGTTCCTCGGGCAGGGGTTCGGTGCCCTGGATCCGGGGGGGAGCCGGCCGGTTCGCCCTGGGCCGGCGCCGGGCCTCGGGCGCCGCCTGGACCGCCGGAGCCGGGGCAAAGGTTACGGCGAGCCAGCTCTCCTCGGGCTCCGGCACCCGTACCCGCCACAGGGCGAACCCCACCAGGAGCAGCAGGTGGAGGCCCAGGGACACGGTCCAGGCGATGCCGCGTTCCGTCATTCGCCCACCTCGTGGGTGGCGATCACCAGCCGCCGGGCGCCCGCCTTCTGGGCCGCCTCCAGTACCTCAATGGCTCGCTGCAGAGGCACTTCCCGGTCCGACATGAGCACCACCGGGGCCTCGGGGTTCTTCTGGAGGACAGCGTGCAGTTGGGGGGGCACCTCGTCCAGGCTCAGGGGACGCTGGTTCAAGTAGAGTCGGCCGTCCCGGGTGAGGGTGAGCACCACGGGGGCCCGTCCCTTCAGCGGCTTGGCCTCGGCCCGGGGCAGCCGGACCCGAATCCCCTGGCTCAGTACGAAGGTGGAGGTGAGCAAGAAGTAGATGAGCAACAGCAGGACGATGTCGGCCAGGGAGATGACCGAAAAGGTGGTCAGCGGCTTGTTCCGCAGTTTGACGGGCATGGCTCAGGTCTCCGACTTGAGAAGGTCCAGGAGTTCCAGGGTGTGTTGTTCCAGGTTCACCACCAGGTCCTGGGCGCGTCCCACCAGGTAGTTGTAGAGCAGATAGGCCACGATGCCCACGGAGAGCCCCACGGCCGTGGTCACGAGGGCCTCCCAGATGCCGCCGGCCAGCACGGTGGCGTCCACGGATCCGCCCTGCCGCTGGACGGCCATGAAGGCCCGGATCATTCCCGTGACCGTGCCCAGGAAGCCCAGGAGCGGCGCGAGCCCGGCCACCGTGGCCAGGGCCAGCAGGTTGCGCTCCAGGGCGTGGGCCTCCAGGTGCAGGTGGTCGGTGGCATAGGTCTTGAGGTCCGCCGGGGGCAGGTGCCGGTGTTCCAGCATGGCCAGGAGCACCCGGGCCAGGGGCAGGGACTGATGGCGGCTCAGGGTGCGAGCGGCCTCGTAGTCCCGGGTGCGCAGGGTGTTCTTCACCTGACGCAGGTACTCGTCCAGCCCCTGCTGGACCCGGCGAAACACGATCCATCGTTCCACGGCCACGGCCAGGGCCACCAGGGACAAAAGGAGAATGAGCCAGACGATCCAGCCGCCGCGGGCCAGGATCTGAAAAAGCGTCATGGAACGCCTCCTTGGTTTGTCGGCAGATGCCACCACAGTCCCAGGAAAAACCGACGGCCCCGGGTGGCGTCTCCGGGGTCGTCCGTCAGGTTCCAGAGGCCTGCCGTCGCCCAGAGAGCCCCCTGGATCCGCTGTTGCACCCACAGATCCGCGGTCCACATCGCATCGGAAAAGCGAGCCTGTACCATCCCCCGGGTGTTGGGAGTCAGGGCCAGGGAGAAGCGGACCCAACCGAGGAACGCGGGCCAGGAGGAGCGGTCCACGGGCAGGTGGGCCGAGATGCTCCACTGGACCCCGCCCCGGGTGTAGGGCCAGGTGCCCGCAGTCCGAAGGAACGCCGCCGTACCCGTAAGGCCCTCGGAGGAGGTCCACCACAGGTGCTCGGCGCGCATGACTCCGACCTGAACCCACTGGTCCCAACGGTGGGACTGCCGATGTCCCTCCAGCGCCAGGCCGCCGATCCAGGCCACCGGGGGCCGGGTTGTCGGAGGAACCAGGGGCTCCGGAGGTTGCCACAGCCGATCCACGAGGACCCGGGGGGCAAGGAAGGGTTCACGGAACCGGAAGGGGGAGGCCAGATGTAAGGGCTGGGGAGGCCAGTCCTTTGGCCACAGGATCCTGCCGAAGAGGGCTACCCCCCGCGTGCCCCCGACGAAGGGACTCTGGAATTCCAGACGGCCCACTGGCCGCCAGTGGTCCGGTTTCAGGCTGCCCATCCCCAGCTCCAGGGTCCAGCGTCCGGAGGGTCGCCAGGTTTCCAGACCCACCCGGGCTTCGCCGAGCAGGTCCTCGGGGGTCCAGCCCCGCACCCCGTGGAGCCAGGCGCGGACCCGGGTGGTGGGCGCCAGGGCGTGCTGGATCCCGAGGGCCATACCGCCACTCAGGACCAGACTGTCCTGACTCTGGGTGCCACACTCCACACCGGAGATCTTTGTCCGGAGGTGGGACACGGCAAGCCAGGGGTAAAGGTGCAGGAGGCCCAGCTGCAGATTGGCCTGAAGGACGCCTCCGTTGTCCTGTTCCCGGAGGTCACAGAAGGAAGGGGTGGATACGGTGCGTTCAGGGTTCCACCGCCCGAAGATCTCCAGGTGCTGGGTCCCGTGCTGCAGGTGCACCTCTCCGTAAATCCAGGGACCCTGGATCCTGGTGGCAGGATCCTCTGCTGACCACTGGGCGCCTGCGAGCCAGCCCGAGGCCGACCAGCCCGGCCGCCGGATCCAGAGGGCGGTGCCCAGGGAGATCCCTCCAAAGGCGGGCAGCAGATAGCCCTCTGTTCCCTGGTTCCAGGGAGGTGAAGGTGTCACCCGAAGGGGCGGCAAGGCCAGCTTCAGGTCCCTTGGGGGGGTAAAAAAGCCGTCGGGCAGGGTCGGGAGTCCGGGCTCGGGGGTATAGACCACCTGGGGGTAGGCCTCCACCACCTCCCGGTGGAGCCGCAGGGTATCCAGCCCCCAGATGACGAAGCGACCCAGCTTCAGGGTGGGCAGCCGCGGCGTCAGGGTGTCCGCCGTGGCCAGCAGGGCAAACATCATCGCCCAAATCATCCGGTTTCCTCCTGGCTTAGGGTATCCCTCTGGCGTTCCCGCCACTGGCGTTCCAGGCGATCGGCGCGGATCCGGGCCTCGTGGGCCCGGGGATCCTTTGGATACTTGCGGGCGAACCGGCGATACGCCACCACGGCCTCCCGGAGCCGATCCATCCGGGTATAGGTTTCGGCGGCTCGCCAGAGGGCCGGGGCGGCGATCTCCGGGGTGTTCTCAAAGAGGGTGGCGGCGGTAATGTACGCTTCTACCGCGCCCTTGAGATCGCCCCACTCCCGGAGCAAATCCCCCCTGGTGAGCCAGGCCCGGCCGGCCAGGGCGTCGGTGTGCCGCTGGATCACCGTATCCAGCAGGGCGATGGCCTTCTCCCGCTGGCCCTTCTGGAACACCAGTGGCGCCCAGGCCACGAGGGCCGCGTCGGTCAGAGGATGCCGGGGGTACTGGTGATACAGGCGGGCGAAGAAGGAGTCGGCCGTGGCGGTGTCCCCCTGGGCCAGCGCCAGGGTGGCCACCTGGCTCAGAGCCTGGGGACGGAAGGTGCTCAGGGCGTGGTGCCGGAGAAAGCTCCGAAAGGCCTGAAGGGCCTCCCGGGATCGGCCCAGATGGGCCAGACACTCGGCCCGTCGGAAGTCGGCCTCCTCCTGTCCCTGCAGGGCCTCAAAGTAGGAAAGGGCCCGGTCCCATTGCTGGAGCCGGTAGGCGGCCATGCCCGCGGTCTCCAGGGCTTCTCTCCGGAGACTGGAGTCCGTGCTGATCGCCAGGAAGGAGTCCGCCAGGGCCACCGCCCGGGGGTACTCGCCGATGTTGTACCGGAACCGGGCTTCCCGGAGGAGCAACAGGGTCCGCAGGGAGGGCACCCGTTGCCGCAGGCGGGCCAGAAGAACGGTCAGCGTGTCCGTTCGTTGCATCTTCTGGGCTGTCCAGAAGAGCCCCTCCAGGGCCTGGTCCACCAACGGACTCCGGGGGAAGGTTTCCATCAGGTCCAGGTAGGCGGCCAGGGCTTCGGCGAACTTCCCGTGGTTGTACAGCAGGTTGGCGATCTCCAGCCGGATCCGGTCCTTCAGATCGTCCGAGGCCCGGTGTTCCAGGGCCTGGAGGGCCTTCAGGGCCTTCTCCAGATTGCCGGCCATCTCCCAGCTGGTGGCCATCAGGTAGAGGGCCAGGGAGGCGTGGGGCGCCCGGGGCCAGTTCCGGACCAGGTGTTCCAGCCACTGGGCAGCCTCCGGGTACCGTCGCTGTCGGTACAGGCTCAGGGCCATCCCCCAGACGGCCTCCCGCTGGACCTCGGGTTGCCGGGCTCGCTGCCAGGCTTCCTGGAACCAGGTCCCGGCCTGACGATACTGCCGCAGGTTGAAGGCACAGTCGCCAAGGTAGAGCAGTACCTGTTCCCGAAGCCCGGGGAGGGCCAGGGCCTCCCGCAGGTGTTGCTGGGCCAGGCCGTAATAGCCCTGCTGGTACGCCACGAGCCCCAGGAGGTACTGAACATAGGACGACCAGGCCGGCGGGATTTCCGTCCGGAGCTGCTGAAGCAGCCGATATGCCCGGGGATCGTCGTGTTCCTGAAAGGCGGCCACGGCCTCCAGGTACCGCCGGTACCGTTTGAGGGAGTCGGCCAGGGGTCCAGGAATTTCCTGGAGCTGGGCCCGGGCAGGGCCCGGTCGCCCGGCCCGCAGCAGGGTTTCGGCGTACTTCAGCCGGTACTCGGCCTGCCAGGAGGAGTCCGCCTGGAACTCCAGGGAACGAAACCGGGCCAGGGCGTCCAGGAGCCGCCCTGAAAGGGCCAGCGCCTGTGCCTCCAGGAACCGGAACAGGGGAGCCAGGGATTCCGGGGGCAGGGGCTCCCCCAGGTATTCCAGAACCTCACCGGTTCTGCCCCGACGCAGGGCCAGGGCGGCCAGAGCGTACCGGGCATAGGGGCTCAGCGGAGGACTCTGGACCTGTTGCAGGAGAGCCTCTGCGGAGTCCGCCACGGCCCGACGCAGGTATGCCAGACCTGCCAGTAGCACCAGGGCCTCGTGGAACTCGCCCTGACGGGAAAGCTGGGTGACCTCCAGGGTATGGCCCAGTCGGAAGGCAGCCAGGGCCCGGAGCAGGCGAGCCGTGTCGTCCTCAAAGGGCTGCAGGGCCTCCAGGGCCTCGGCGTACCGGCCCAGCCGGTACAGGGCGAAGCCCCGAAGTCGGCGAAAGGCCTGCGCGTCGCGTAGGGTCACCTGGTGCAGGGCCTCGGCGGGGTGCCCCGTGCCCAGTTCCAGCCGGGCCAGGACCAGGGTTAGGGGAACACGCAGGCCTTCGGGCAGGGGAAGGGCCAGCACCCGCTGGAGCAGGCTCCGGGCCGTGTCCCACTGGCCCTCCTGGAGGTTCAGGCGAATCCGTCGCAGCCAGATGCCAGGGCGCAGAGAATCCGGCACATGGGGAATCGCCCGACGATACAGGGTATCGGCAGCCTTTCGGTTTCCTTGCTGTTCTGCCAGTTCTGCCCACCAGAGCCAGGCCAGACCCTGGGTCTGGGGTTGGTTCAGGGTCAGGAGGTGGCGGAGCAGCAGCTCCTCCTGGTCCGGGGGCATGTGCAGGTGGTTCTGCTGGATTTGCTGGCTCAGGCTCAGGGCCAGGGAATCGGGGGGCGTGCCCTGAAGGAGGGGGGCAAGGCCTGCCAGGAGCAGGAAAGGGAGAAGGGTCCGGAGGTGAAACCGGCCCCCGGATCGCCGCAGTTTCACGGGTAGCACCTCCCCGTTATGGTTTTCATGGTGCGTGTTTAAAGATACAGCCGGGCCCCTGTTCAGGCCCCGGCCAGCAGGGGGTAGCGGCGTTCGTGATGCTCCAGGGCTGCTTGCAGAAACCCGACGAACAGGGGATGGGGCTCCAGGGGTCGCGACCGAAATTCCGGGTGATACTGGACGGCGACGAAAAAGGGATGGTCCGGAAGTTCAATGGCTTCCACCAGGTGGCCCTCTATGCTC
>CAZXAO010000121.1:0-5866 GCA_964638465.1 uncultured bacterium
GCGGCCCGGAGGAGCACCATGGCCCGCTCCTCGGGGGGGACCCGTTTCCAGTACTCAAACCGTTCGGTGGCCACCTGGAGGGCCCTTTCGGCCTCCTCGGGCGTGGCCTTGGCCAGGATCCCCACCACCTGGTCCTTTTCCGAGGGATTGATGGACACGAAGGTCTCCCGGGTCTGGACCCGTTCGCCGTTGATGACCAGGGCGTAGCTCTGGCCCAGCTGGCGTTCCACCCGGGCCAGGGCTTCCCTCATCCTTTGGGCGTTCTCCTCCCGGGAAAAATCGGTAAAGGGCTCGTTTTTGAAGGGCGTGAGCATGGAACACCTCCTGTTAGGTTTCGGCCTCCCCCGTCTGGACAAAGGCCCTGAGGTAGGGGATGCTCAGGACCCGTTGTCGGGCTTCGGGCGACAGGCCCGGGAACAGCCGGGGCCAGGTCAGGGCTGCCCCGCAGTGTTTGCACACCACCACCTCCCCCATGTACTCAATGGGGGTGTACTCGGCCGTCCGGCCGCAGGAAGGGCAGCGAAGGGTCAGATTGTTCTTCTTCAGGAATCCATCGGTTCGTCGCATCGCACCACACCTCCTGCCTAATGGAGGACCACGAAGCTTCGTTTTTCCTGTACCACGCGATTGGCCGTCACTTCAAGGATGTAGATCCCTGCGGGCCAGGTTCCGGGCACCGGCCAGGTCCAGGTATAGGCCTGGTCCGGTTCCAGCCCGGGGTACGAGCGGGCCATCATCTTCTCGCCCCGTTCATTGTACACGGTCACCCGGAGGTCGGCGGCCTCGCTTACGGTGACGGTGAGGCCCAGGTCCTGGCCGGGGCGTAGCACACGATGGAGGAGTTCCAGCCGGGTGAAACGCAGGGTCCGGGCCGGGATCGTGATGACCGTGTCCAGGGCCGTGATGGGTGTTCCGGAATCGGGAAGGGCGTCGCCGTTAGCGTCCACCCGCACCTGGTAAAAGGTGCGCACGGTGTAGGCGGCGCCAAAGCCCAGGGTGGCCTCTTCGGGGTTGGGCATCAGGTCGCCGCCCGTGGCGTGGTCACCGCCCACCACCATGGCCACCAGGTGCAGCGTGGCCCCGGGTGGGAACCCGTGGGGATAGAGTTCGCTCCAGGGGAGGCGGACCTCCACCGTGCTGGGAGCGCCGGCATAGCCCGCATTGGAGATCAGGGCGTTGCCCACGGGTTCGGTGTTGTGGGAATCCAGGATTCGGCGGACGCCGCCCGTGGATAGATCGGCGTTCCACAGGGCCACCAGGTAGTTGATCCGGACCCCGGCGAACTGGAAGTTCCGGGGATACCAGTCCAGGCCGTTCATGTCCCGAACGCCCCCTTCACCCGTGCTCAGGGCCAGGACGATCCCGTTGTTCTGCACCACATAGTCCAGGGCCAGGTAGAGGGCCTCCCGATCCCAGGTGAGATAGAGATCCCTCAGTTCGTTGCTGGGGCCGTAAAAGGAGTCGTTGGTCGGATCCTGAAGTACCTGTTCGTCGGGGGCGTAGTCCTCGGTGGAGCCGTCCACGGTCACCGAGTGGTACGGCACCGCCAGGAGCCAGAGGACCAGCCACGGACTCATGGGGTTTCCCTCAGGAGTTCGTTGATCCGGCGGACAGCATCGTGGAGCGCCTGGGCCGGGCTTTTCTTGCCCTGCAGAGCCAGGTCCATCTCGGCATTGGCCGCCAGTTCAATGGCCCCGTAGTTGGCCAGGGGAGGCCGGGGGATGGCGGTGTCCATGGCCCGCATGATCACGGGCAGGAAGGGATGCTTCAGGGTGTCCACCCGGGCAAAGGCCCGACGGTTCACCGGCACCTGCCCCAGTTCGTTGGCCCAGAAGGCCTGGATTTCAGGGGAAAGCAGGAACTTCAGGAACTTCAGCGCCTCGGTCTTCTTTTTGGGGTTCAGGATCACCATGTTGGTGCCGCCGATGGTGGTCCGGGAACCCGCGGGCCCGGCCGGCACGGGCGCAATGCCAAAGTTCAGGTTCATCTGCTGGAACTGTTTGATGGCCCACGGACCCGAGAGGATCATGGCGTACTTGCCGTTGACGAAGCCCACATCAGGCGACACGGCTCCGGGTTTCCAGGCGCCGGCCTCAATCCGGTGCCTGCGGTAGAGGTCCACCTTGAAGGTGAAGGCCTGGATGCCTTCCGGCGAGTCCAGTTCACACCGACTCCGGTCGGGCGACAGGAACCGGGCCCCGAAGGAAAAGAAGAAGGGGAAGGTCCACCACAGGGAGTTCCGCATGCCAAAGGCGTAGATCCCCTGATCCGGATGGGTGAGTTTTTTGCCGAGGGTCACGAACTCGTCCCAGGTTTTTGGGGGGGCCTGGACGCCGAAGCGCTGGAACAGGTCGCGGTTGTAAAAGAGCAGGATGCAGGTGGTCTGGTCGGGCAGGCCGTAGAGGGTGTCGTGGATGCGGTTGGATTCCAGGGGCGCCTGGAGCAGTTCGGCCGCCAGGGTTCCCAGGTCCTCGGGCAACAGGGGGACGGCGGCGTGCTTGGCCGCCAGGGTGGCCACGAAGGCGTAGTCCACCCGCGCCAGGTCCGGGGGCATGCCCGCAGCCAGGGCGGTGAGGACCTTCTGTTCCATCCCCTGGAAGGGAACCCGTTGCACCTCAATCTTGACGCCAGGATGCCGGGCCTCGTATCGGGATACGATCTGCTGAAAGACGGCATGTTCCTCGTCGTTGTAACTCTCCCAGATGGTCAGGGTGTGCTTCTGGGAGCTCCCACCCCCGGAACAGGCCGTGAGGAAAAGGCTGAAAACGACACTCAAGGCCGCAAAAATCCGCATCATGCCACTCCTTGCTTGCAGGGATAATCATAAGGCTGTCCCCCGAAGGCCTCAAATTTTCAGGGCTTTTGTGGCCTGACAGGGGGAAATCGGACCCGGCCGGCGACCGGGCCGATGCCGTATAGTAAAACCCGTTCCTCTGAGGAACCCGCCAACAAGGAGGCCAAAATGCGACTCGCGGTCGTGATTCCCACCTATTGGGGGCGGCCCCGCGCCGAGGGCTGGAGGCCGGGTGATGCGGTGTACGATCACCCGACACCGCTGGACGAAGAGGGCACTCTGGCCCGGACCCTGGAAAGCCTCCGGATCCTGGAAGGCCCCGAGTATACCCTGGTGGTCCTGGTGGTCCCCACCACCGAGGAGATCGCCCGGGCTGCGGAGGAAAGGGTCCGCCACATCGTGGAACGGTCTCGTCCGCCAGTGCCCACGGTGGTCTTTGGTCCCTCGGACCTGCGTCGGATCCTGGAGGTCCTGCAGGAGAATGTACCTGTGTCGGTGAGGGACCTGCTGCAGCTCCGGGGATACTCGCCGGTGCGGAATCTGTGTCTGTTCGTACCCCATGTGCTGGGGGCCGAGGCCGCAGTGCTGGTGGACGACGACGAGGTGGTGGAGGATCCGGCCTTCCTGCAGAAGGCTGTGGCACTCCTGGGCCGGGAACATCAGGGGATCCCCGTGTACGCCGTGGCCGGCTACTACCTGCAGCCCGACGGCGACTGGCGCGTACACCGGCCCTTCAAACCCTGGCGTCGCTACTGGGACAAGTTTGACCGGATGAACGAGGCCTTTGAAGAGTTCATCGGCCAGCCCCCGAGGTACAAGATCACCCCCTTCGTGTTCGGTGGGAACCTGGCCGTGCACAAACACCTGTTCCTGCGGGTTCCCTTTGATCCGGCGGTGCCCCGGGGCGAGGACATGGACTTCCTGATCAACGCCCGGATCTTCGGCTATGTTTTCCTTCTGGACCGGGAACTGGCCATCAAACACCTGCCCCCGCCCAAACCCCATCCGGTGTGGCGGCAACTCCGGGAGGATGTGTACCGCTTTGTGCGCGAACGCGCCAAACTCCGTGCCCTGACCCGGTATCCCTTCCTGCACCAGGTGCGCGCGGAGGACCTGGATCCCTACCCGGGTGCCTTTCTGCGGGACGACCTGGAGGAAAAGGTGTACCGTTCGCATCAGTTGCTGGCCCTGGAGTACCTGGCCGAAGGGAAATTGGAGGACGCCCGGGAGACCCTGAGGACCCTGGAGTTGATGCAGACCGAGGCCCCGCCCCGGGAGGATCCCGTAAAACGCCTGCTGGACCTGCAGAGCCGCTGGTCTACCCTGATGAGCCGTGTGGATCAGGAGCCCCTGCGGCAACGGCTCCAGGCGTCCCTGACGGTCCTGCCATGAAGATCCTGGTGGTTTCCAAACTGTTGCCCCGGGCCGACATCATCGGAGGTCCGATCCTCATCTACCATCGGATCAAGAACCTGGCCCGCCGGGGCCACGAGATCACGCTGCTGGCCCCGGCCTACGACGAGGCGGACCTCCAGGATACCAGCCTGGACCCCTTCTGCCGTCGGGTGGTCAAGGTGCCGGTTCAGAAGGACAAGCCACCGGAGCTCCTGGCCCGCTGGCACACGGAACTGCGGCGGCCGCTGTTCTTCTTGCAGGGCGATGGGGGCTACAGCCCGGCCTTTGAGGAGGCCTTTCTCCGGCTGCTCACCGAGGACACCTACGATGTGATCCTGGCCGAGTATTCCATGATGGGCCAGTATCTGGAGGCCCACCGACACCGCATCCCCCGTCATACCCTCACGGTGATCTCGGTGCACGAGTGCTACACTCGGGCCCACGAGCTCCGGCGGGCCAAGGGCGAACCGATTCCCGACGAGGACCTGGCCGAACTCCGGGCGTACGAGTTCCACATGTACCGCTCGGTGGACCTGGTCCTGACCCTGACGCCGGAGGACCGGGACCTGTTGATCGCCTACGAGCCCCGGCTTCGGGGGCGGGTGCGGGTGGTGCCCCACGGGGTGGACACCGGGTTCTATGTACCCCCGCCCCGACCCCGGCTGGGCACCCGGAACCTGCTTTATGTGGGCAACTTCCTGCACTATCCCAATGTGGACGCGGTCCGGAACTTCCTGGACCGCTGCTGGCCGGAGATCCAGGCGGCCGTGGAGGGGGTTCGCTTCTTCGCCATTGGCCATCGCCCGCCGGAGGAGCTGCTCCAGTACCGGTCTTCCCGGGTGATCGTCCGGCCGGGAGGGACCCATGCCGACATGGTACGGGCGTACTGGCAGGCGGATGTCTTCGTGGCCCCCATTGAGCTGGGCACCGGGTTCCGGGGCAAGATCCTGGAGGCCCTGGCCACCGGATTGCCCGTGGTGGCCTCGCCCCTGGCCCTGTTTGGCATTGACCGGCACCGGGGGGCAGGCCTTTTCGTCTTTGATCGGCCGGGCGAGTGCGTGGCCCAGGTGGTCCACCTGCTCCGGGACCCGGCCCGGCGGCGTGCCCTCTCCGTGGCGGCCCGCCACCTGGGCATGGAGTACGATCACCGGAACGCCGCCCGAAAACTGGAGCGGGTGCTCCGGGAGGAACTCCAGCGTCGGGCGGCGATGCTGTAGCCGGGACCCCGGGAAGCAGGGATCCCGGATCCTTCAGAGCCCTCGGAATGGCAAGCGAGAACGGATCCCCTTGGTCCCGGGTACTGCAGAGGGGATCAGGGCGTCTCGGGCGACCGGGGTCGTCCCTCCTGTGGGTCCAGGCGGAACCCCCGGGGCAGCAGGTCCCCCAGGCGCATCTCCTGGCGTTGGCCCCGGAGAGTGACGGCCAGGACCCGGAGCTCAGGTCCGCCGAATTCCAGGAGCACCTGGCGGCAGGCCCCGCAGGGCATCACCGGGGCCGGGGTATCCGTGGCCACCACCACGAGCACGGCTTTCCGGTCTCCCTCTGTGACCATGCGGAACACGGCCACCCGTTCCGCGCAGACGGTGAGCCCATAGGAGGAGTTTTCCACATTCACCCCGGTATAGATCCGGCCCGAGGCCGCTACCACGGCGGCGCCCACGCGAAACCCGGAAAAGG
>CAZXAO010000122.1:0-5846 GCA_964638465.1 uncultured bacterium
TGGATGCCCGGAAAAACCTGCCCCCGGGGATTGAACCCTATGTGGAGGCCCTGCGGCAGCGCGGCGTTCGGATCACCCTGGCCACGGGCCGGGCCTTCGCCTCGGCAGACCGCTATGCGCGGTTGCTGGGCCTCCAGGAGCCCCTGATCGTCCTGGATGGAGCCCAGCTCCGGACCCGACAGCAGGTACTCTGGGAACGACCCCTGGAACCCGGGGATGTGGCCCGGGTGGTGGCCCTGCTCCAGCGGGAACGACACCGGGTGTTTGCCGCCTTCAGTACCACCGAGCACACCCTGGTGCCGCCCAACGGACGGAGCGATGTGTCCCTCCGCCGCTGGGGCGTGGAACCCCTGCAGGTCCCCTGGCAGGAGGTGCCCCGGTATGCCGTGTTGAGGGTGCGTTTCGTGGGGGACCGGGCGTTGCTGGAGGACCTGTGGCACCGGCTGCAGGAGGAGAGTCCGTGTCTTGCAGCCCACCTGTATCCCTCGGAGGTGGCGGGCTACCACTATGTGGACATGGGACACCGGGACGCCACCAAGGGCCGGGCTCTGGAGAGGCTCCAGGAGGCGCTGGGGATCCCGCCGGAGGAAACCCTGGCGGTGGGCGATTTTTACAACGACCTGGAACTCTTCCGTCGGGCCGGGCTCCGGGTGGCCATGGCCAACGCCGTAGAACCCCTCAAGGCCCGGGCCCACTGGGTGACCCGGCGGGATCATCAGGCCGGGGGGGTGCTGGAGGTGTTCCGCTGGCTCCTGGCGGAGGAGGGGAGTCCAGGGCCGTCAGCGCCGCCCGAAGTTCCTCTCTGACTGCAGGATGGGTTTCCCGGTGCCACCGTTCCTGAAGGGCTCGAACGGCCTGGGGTCCCCCGAGACGGCCCAGGGCCCAGGCCGCATGCTGTCGGACCAGGGGAGAGGAGTCCTGGAGTGCAGCCACCACCTCCGGGAGCCGGTGGGTCAGCCGACGAGCGCCGATGCTCGTGATCATGTTCCTTAGAAGGCCATCGCGGCCTGCGCGTTTCACGGCGGATCCCTGGAAGTAGGCCCGAAAGGCGGCCTCGTCCATCCTGAGGAGGTCTGACAGCCGGGGAAAGGGCCGGGGCGGGGCCGGCGGTTGCCAGTCCACGGCCCGGTTCCAGGGGCATACCTCCTGGCAGATGTCGCAGCCGAAGACCCAGGGTCCCAGGGCGGTCCGCAGGTCCCGGGGAATCGGTCCCCGGTGTTCAATGGTCAGGTAGGAGAGGCACCGGCGGGCGTCCAGCAGCCGGGGGGCCACCAGGGCCTGGGTGGGACAGGCTTCCAGGCACCGGGTGCAGGTGCCGCAGCGGTCGGGCCAGCGGGCAGGGGCCTCTTCCGTGGGGGCACTCAGGAGCAGAACTCCCAGCAGAAAGTAGGATCCCCGTTTGCCGGCGATCAGGTTCGTGTTCTTGCCGATCCAGCCCAGGCCGGCCCGGTACGCCAGGTCGCGTTCTGCCAGCGGACCGGTGTCCACATAGATGCGGCCCAGCAGCAGGGGATCCTGTTCCTGAAGCCGGCGGAACACCTTCCGGAGTTTTCGTCGCAGGGTGTTGTGGTAATCCCGGAGCCCCACATACCGGGAGTAGTGGAACCCGTCGCCCTCGGGCCGGGCCCGCAGGGCGTAGGAAAGCCCGACCACAAGCACGGAACGGGCCCAGGGGAAGCGCTCGCCGGGCCGCATCCGGGTGGCCAGGGTGCGGACCATGTAGTCCATGGTGCCGTGGTAGCCCCTCTGAACCCAGTCGGCGAGGGCCTGGAGGGGTTCTTCGGGTGGAAATGGGGCCAGGCCCACCAGGTCCAGGCCTGCTGCGCGGGCCAGGGGCTCCACCTGGTCCAGGGTGAGGTTCACAGGGAGGGTACCCCCCGGATCCGGAAGCCGAGTTCTATTCCCAGGGTGGGCAGGAACCCGCGGGGCCAGGCGTACAGGGCCTTGGCGTAGGTGTGCAGGTAGAGCCACATGAAGTCGCCGGGAGCGATGCGGGAAGGCCGCTTGCCGTTTCGCCAGAGGATCCACTCCACCCCCACCTGGCCAAAGAGGCCGGTGATCCAGGTCACGCTGGTATCCAGGTCAAAGCGTACGAGGCCCACGGAGGCCCCGGGAGCCGGCAGGGGAACAGGCGTCTGCCACAGACCCGGGAAAGGCACCAGGTAGCCGCCGAGGCCCAGTTCGGTGAACAGGGGATCGCCGAAGTACCGCCGGACCCGGAATTCGCCGAACCCCGGGCCCGTGAGATCGGAGAGCAGGAGGTTAACGCTGGTCCGCAGGGGGAGCGGATAGGGACCGGAGGGCCGGGTTTCCACTCCCACGCTGAGGCCGCACCCGGCCACCCAGAGCAGCAGGAGCCACAGCAGTCCTTGCAGGTTGCGGCGTGTCATGGCCGGTTCGGTCTTCAAGGATACAGGTGGATAATTGGGACCGTGCAAGGCCACAAGGTGCCCGAGGCCCATCGGTTCCTGGACCTCAGTGATTACGGACGACCCCTGGCCCTCCGGATCGCCCGATGGGCCCTGCGCCAGGGCTGGAGCCCGCACCTATTTACCCTTCTGCAGGGCGGGATCGGCCTTCTGGCCGCCGGGCTCGTGGCCTGGAACCCTGGCCCCTGGGCCCGGGTGGCCGTTCTGGTGCTCCTGCCCCTGAAGTCCACCCTGGACGCCGTGGACGGTTCCCTGGCCCGCCTGCGTCAGCGACCCACCCGCACCGGACGGTTCCTGGATTCCAACCTGGACTTCCTGGTGAACCTGGCCCTCATGGGGGCGCTGGTACCCGGGGCCGGGGTGCATCCCCTCTGGGCCCTGGCCGCCTTCGGGGCCATGGAACTCCAGGGCTCGGTGTACCACCACCTCTATGTGCGGTACCGCCACCACTATGGGGGTGACACCAGCGCCCGCCACCAGGAGGATGCCCGGGCGTATCCCTACGAGAACGCCCGCCTCGTGGCGCTCCTGTACCGGGTGTACCTCCTGTTTTATGGCTGGCAGGATGCCCTGGTACGACGCCTCCTGGCCCTCGGGGGCCCGGAAGCCTGTGTGCCGGGGCGGCGGTGGATGACCCTGGTGTCGGCCCTGGGCCTGGGGTTCCAGCTGCTGGTGTTCGGCGTGCTGGTGGCCCTGGATCGGGCGGCCTGGATTCCCTGGCTGTTCCTGGGACCCGGCAACCTGCTGGCCCTGCTCGTACTCCGGGGGGCGTGTCGCTGATCACCCTTTACAATTGCGGGCCGTGCTGGAACTCGCCGGTCATCTGGTGGATTTTCCGGACCCGGGGACGGTCCGTCATCGGGCCCACGCCGTACTCCAGGTGGACGACCAGGGCCGGATCCGGTCCGTGGCACCGCAATCCGGGTCGGCTCCACCCGTGTTGATCCTTCCCGCCTTTGTGGATCTTCACACCCACTGGCCCCAGTGGCGGGTCCGGGGGCGGGCGGTGATCCCCCTGTTGAAGTGGCTGGACACTGTCATCTACCCTGAGGAGCGGCGGTTCCGGCAGGCCGAGCAGGCGCGGCCGGTGGCCCGGGCCTTCCTCCAGGAGGCTCTGCGGCACGGCATCACCACCGTGGTGAGCTATGCCACGATCCACGCCCGGGCCACCGAGGTGGCCTTTGAAGAGGCTGAGGCCCTGGGCCTGCGCTTTGTTTCCGGCAAGATGATGATGGACGCCCACGCCCCGCCCGGCCTGCGGGAGTCCACAGAGGCCTCGCTGGAGGAGAGCGAGGACCTGGCCCGCCGGTGGCACGGCAAGCACGGACGCCTGTTCTACGCCTTTTCGCCCCGGTTCGCCCTGACCGTCACCCCGGATCTGCTCCGGGAGACCGCACGGCTGGCCCGACGATACGACGCCTACCTCCAGACCCACATGGCCGAGAGCCCGGACGAGATCCAGGCCCTCCAACGGCTCACCGGGGCCACCTCCTACGCCGCCTATTACCACGAAACTGGAATCCTGGGTCCCCGGACCCTGCTGGGCCACTGCATCCACCTGAGTCCGGCGGACGCCCGGTTGCTCCGGGAGAGCCGTAGCCGGGTGGCCCACAATCCTTCGGCCAACCTGTTCCTGCACTCCGGCCGGTTCCCCGTGGATCTCCTGGATCAGGTGGGCCTGGACTTCGGCCTGGGCAGCGATGTGGGCGCCGGCCCTTCGCTTTCCCCCTTTGCCGTCATGCGGGACGCCTTTTACCTGAACCCTCTTCCGCCGGCGCGCCTTCTGTACCACGCCACCCTGGGAGGCATCCGGGCCCTGGGCTGGGACCGGGACCTGGGGACCCTGGACCCCGGGAAACTGGCCGACCTGGTGGTGCTGGAAATCCCCCCGGAACTCCGGCAGGAACCCCTGGAAACCCTGCTTTCTGTGATGATCTTCACCGGGGGTGAGGCGTGGATCCGGGAGGTGTATGTGCGTGGTCAACGCCTCCTTTAGGGGACTGTATCTCCATCTGCCCTTCTGTGCACGGAAATGCCCCTACTGTGGCTTCTTCGTTCTGGCCGGGGGGCATCAATTCCACGAGGACTATGCCCGGGCCCTGATCCGGGAGTTTGAGGCCCGCCGGGGCCCCTGGGGCAGCCGATTCCATACCCTGTACCTGGGTGGGGGAACGCCCTCTCTGTGGCCGCCCCGTTTGCTGGCCTGGCTCCTGGAACGGTTGACGCCCTTCCTGGAACCCGGGGCGGAGATCACTGTGGAACTCAATCCGGAGCACGGCACCCGGGACCTGCTGGAGACCCTGCGGGCCGCGGGGGTCAATCGCCTGAGCATCGGTGCCCAGAGTGGTCGGGTTCCAGAACTCCGCTTTCTGGGACGACAGCACGCCCCGGCAGAGGTGGCGCACACCGTGGATCGGGCCCGCAGGGCCGGCTTTGAGAACCTGAACCTGGACCTCATCTTCGGGTTGCCCGGCCAGCGGCTCCAGGACCTGGAACAGAGCCTTGCCTGGGCGGTTTCCCTGGAGCCCGAGCACCTCTCGGTGTACAGCCTGACCCTGGAACCCGGAACCCTCTTCTGGCGGGAGGCCCGGCGGGGTCGGCTCTCCCTGCCCCCGGAGGAAACCCTGGCGCGGATGTTCCAGCTGCGGGAGGCGTTCCTGGAGGCCCACGGATACCGGCTCTACGAGATCTCCAACTTTGCCCGGCCGGGCTTTGAAAGCCGGCACAACCTGGTCTACTGGTGCCATCAGCCCTACCTGGGCCTCGGCCTGAGTGCAGCCTCCTTTCGGTACCTGGACGCCTACACCGGTGAGCGGTGGACCCAGCACCGGAGCCTGGTCCGGTACCTCCGGGGGGAGTTCCAGGCCCAGAGGGAGGTCCTGGAGGCCCGGGCGCTGCTCCTGGAACGGGTGTTCCTGGGGATCCGGCTGCGGACCGGGATCCGGTGGCCCCTGGACCGAGTGCCTCCCGAGATCCAGCCCCTGGTGCATCTTCAGGAGGGCGTACTCCGGTTGACCCCCCGGGGTCGGCTGGTGGCCGACCGCCTGGCCCTGGAACTGGTCACCCTGCTGGAACAGACGGGTCGGTCCCCCGAGGACCTGCTGCAGGCCGTCCGGTCGCCGGGATGCCTTTCTCCACCCCCGGCCGGTGTATAATGGTCCCGGGCCCGAAGACAGGGGTTTTCGGGCTGACTTGACCTTCAGGAGGTTTCACCATGAAGCGCATCGGGATGCTGATCCCTATCCTTGTGGCGGGCCTGGTGCTGGCCACCGGGAGTTGCAAGAAGAAGTCCACCGAGGCCGAAGGACAGAGCACAGTGCAATCTTTCTTCGTCGTGACGGGAGGGGTCTACCACAACGGGAACCTGCCCGATCCTTCGGGGACCCCGGAGAACCAGCCCCAGATCCATCAGGTTCA
>CAZXAO010000123.1:0-5837 GCA_964638465.1 uncultured bacterium
CCCCCTCTGAGAAAATCTCCCGTGGGGAGGGCTACCGGTGGATGCAACGCATTGCCCAGACCCTGGCCTGGTTCGCCGTAGAACCCGCCCTCAAGATCGTCGTCTACCACCTGGAACACGCAGACCCCTGGTCCCTGGAAACCCTGCGGTACCTGATGGACCACCTGAGCACCACCCCTCTGAAGATCCTGGCCCTGTGGAAGTCCCCGCCCCACCCCTCGGCAACCCCTCTGGGCCGGCATCCAACCCGGAGCCACCTGCAGATCCTGGACCTGGACCCGCCGCCAGAGCATCGGCTGATTCAACCCTGGGCATCCCGCTATCCCCGGGACCTCCTGCTTCACCTGGCCCGGGAAACCCGGCGGCGGCCTCTGGCGCTGTCCACCCTCCTGGAGGCCCTGAAAGCCCTGAACCCCCTGGATCTTCAAACCTATGAAGCCTGGAAACAGCAAGTGCCAGACCTGTTAGAGCCGGGCGACCGGGCCCTCCTCTTCCTGCTGGCCACCTTTGAAGACGGCCTCACCACCAGGGACCTGAGGAATCTCCTGGTCTTTTCCATCCCGGAGATCTCCCGGAGCCTGGACTACCTGAAGACCCTGGGGCTGGCCTTTGAGGACCGCGGATACTGGGGTGCAACCCTGCCTGACCTTCCCCTGCCCCGGCCTGATCCCGAAATCTTCCAGGTGAAGGTAATCCAGGACCTCCCCCATCCGCCTCATCACAAGGCCCGCTTCTTTGAAGCCATCGGCCAGCCTCAACAGGCTGTGGACTACTGGATGGAAGCCGGCGCACAGGCCCTGGCCCGGGGACACCTGCATCGGGCCCTGCAATTCCTCTCGTCTGCTGAACCCCATCATCCCCAGCCCCTTCAGGTGCTGCGGAAGAAACTCACCTGGCTCAAGGCTTACGAACGCATAGACGAGATCCGAAAGCTGACGGAAACCCTCAACCCCAACAACCTGGAGGAGTTCCTGATCCTCAAACGGGCCGAGGCCCGGTTCCGTCCCATTTCAGAACTCCTCAAGGAAACCGAGGCCTATCTGGCGACCCAGGACCCACCACCCCCCGAACTGCTCCTCCTGGCCGCTGGCTTTGCCCTGGATCTCCGGGATGTAGAACGGGCCGGTGGATACCTTCTCCGGGTTCAGGAGGAGGACCTGGCCTCGGAGGAAGACCGGGCCAACTACTGGGACCTCCTGGGCCGATATTACACCCTGCGAAGGGAGATCAGCCGGGCCCGGTCGTGCTATCGGAAACTGCGCGAAATCGTGGAATCCCTGAAACGCCCCGAGATTCAGACCGTCTTTTACAACAATCTCGCTGGCTTCTTCCTTTACATGGGCGATCTCCGCCAGGCCCGCTATTACCTGGAGCGCGCCCAGGAGGTCGCCGGTGCCCACGGCTTCCCCGACCTGTACCAGGTGGCCTCCATGAACCAGTTTCTGATCTACGAACGCAGTCTACAGTTTCCCCAGGCCCGGGCCGTGCTCCTTCGCACCTTCCGAAACCCCTGGTTCCGACACGCCCCCTCCCTGACCCGTCTGCTGGCCCTGAACAATCTGGTGCTCATCTATTTCCGGCTGGGAGAGTTTGAAAGGGCCGCCCATATCTATCGCAAGATCCATCCCCCTTACCTGGAGCGGTATCCCCTTGTGCTGCTGGACAGCGCTGAAACCTGTATCCACGCCCTGCACACCTTTGAGGGCCACGCCCCCGAAATCCGACGGATCCTGGACGACTTCCATCGGCAAGGGGAACAGGGGGACCATACCTTTCCCCGGGACTACCGGCGAATGCTGGAGTACCTGGAGGGCATCTGGATGCTGGAAGAGGAACGCCTGGATCAGGCCCTTCAGCGGTTCCAGGAGGTCCTGGACCACCTGGACCCCCGGAGAACACCCTACCTGACGCTCACCGTGCAGCTGTTCCTCGCCGAGGCCACGGTGCTGGCCGGCCATCGGGAAAAGGGCCGCCGCCTGTTTCGGCAAGTGCTGGAGGAGTTCCAGAAAACCCTGCCCGTGGAAGTCCCCTATGGCCGATACCTCAAGGTCCGCTCCCTGGTCCGCATCGGGGAGGTGCCTGTCCACGAAATCCAGGATCTGCTCCGGGATCTGAATACGATCCGGGCCTTTGGCCTGGCCCGACGGGTGCAGGCCCTGTACCCGGAGCGCTGAAAGACCTACGCCGACACCCGGGCCCCGGCGTAGGGAAAGCCACCGACGGAAGCCGATCCCCCGCACCCGGAGATCCCGGAACCGCGGTTCGCCCCTCTCGCCGATCCGATTGTCTCGGTGAAGGGCAGGACTGCGTCCGTCGTTCCCTGGCCGTGGACTCCGTGGTTCATCTGCAGAGGGGTGGGTGTGAAAGAAAGGGCACTTCTTCTGAGCGTGGGCGCGGAACGGCGCCTCTGGCCACGGGCACCCGTTCAGGGGCCCTCCTGGTCAGGAGATTCCGGGGCGAGATCCAGGTCGGGCACGGCTGCCAGGTCCAGGGGGTGGCGTTCGCCCCGGAGGAACCGCTCGTGGGCCACCATGCCGATCATGGCTGCGTTGTCGGCACAGTACTCAGGCAGGGGCAGCAGCACTTCCCAGTGGCCAAACTCCCGCTGGAGGCGTTCCCGTAAACGGGAATTTAGCGACACTCCTCCCACGATGGCCACCCGCCGGAGGCCCGTTTGCTCCACGGCCTGGGCCAGTTTCTCCAGGAGCATGTCCAGGAGTGCCTCCTGGTACGAGGCCGCCAGGTGCGGCAGGTGCGCCTGAATCCAATCGGGCGGCCTGTCCTTCAGGTAGTATCGGAGTGCGGTTTTGACCCCACTGAAACTGAAGTCCAGACCCGGGACCCGGGCCCGGGGAAACCGATGGAAGGTCGGGTCGCCCTGCCGGGCCAGGCGGTCAATATGGGGACCTCCGGGATACGGCAGGCCCAGCAGTCGGGCGCCCTTGTCAAAGGCCTCACCCACGGCATCGTCCAGCGTGGTGCCCAGGACCCGGTACCGGAACTTCTGTTCCATGAGCACCAGTTCCGTGTGGCCTCCGGAGACCAGCAGGAAGAGGATGGGGGGGCGTGCTTCCGGGTGATTAATAAAAATGGAAAACAGGTGGCCTTCCAGGTGGTTGATCCCCAGGAAGGGCAGGTTCCGGCTCTGGGCCAGGCCTTTGGCGAACACGAGGCCCACCAGCAGGGCTCCGATGAGGCCAGGCCCCCGGGTGGCAGCCACGGCGTCCACCTGGTCCAGGGAAACCCTGGCCTGTTTCAGGGCTTCCAGGGTCACGGGCAGGATGAGGCGGGCGTGGGCCCGGGAGGCGAGTTCCGGCACCACGCCACCGTACTCCGAGTGGATCAACTGCTGGCGGGTGATGCTGGCCCGGACCCGGCCGTCCTCCACCAGGGCCGCCGAGGTTTCGTCGCAGGAGGTCTCAAAGGCCAGAACCCGGGGCATGGTCCAACCAAAAGCGGGGGATTCCCGGAATCCCCCGCTTCCTCTGGCTGGAAGTTTCCTCAATGGCTGTGGGCGTCCGGACCGTGGACATGGCCGTGGGCCAGTTCCTCAGGCGTGGCGTCCCGAACCTCCAGGACCTTCAACTGGAAGGTCAGGGTCTCGCCGGCCAGGGGATGATTGAAGTCGGCGATGACCACATCCTCCCGCACCTCCCGGACCAGGAAGGGGATCTGGTGTCCCTCCTCCGTGCGGGCGTAGAGCACCATGCCGGGCTTAAGGTCCATCCCCTCGCCAAAGGCTTCCCGGGGGATGGCCTGGATCTGGGCCTCGTCGTACTCCCCGAAGGCCTGGTCCGGGGTGAGGGTGATCTCCACCTCGTCCCCCGGTTCCTTGCCCTCCAGGGCCTGTTCCAGCGCGGGCAGCAGTTGACCGATCCCCTGAATGTACTGCAAAGGATGGTCTGCGGTATCCTCCAGCACTTCACCCTGGGGGTTGCGGATCTGATACGCCAGGGTAACCACTTTGTTCCGTTCCCCCTTCAAGCCTACCTCCAACGGACAGGTCCAAAGGTTTCCGCTACTATACATGTCCCCTGGGGGGAAGTCAAATCGGGAAGAGCCCGGGAATGTCCCGAAAGTCACCTTGAATTTGAAGGCATGGTCCTTTATGTTCAATTTCGCAAACAGGAGGTGTTCCATGAAGCGCGTGGTACTCGGGGGTTTGGTGCTGTTGGTTGCGGGATGGTTCTTCTATGCCCATCAGGGCAATGCGCAGATGGCCTCCGCCAAGTCCTCCTATCCCCTCTGGCAGGTGTACAACGACTACTTCGTCAACGCCAAGTATGTGGACCTCACCCACAACATGACCCCCCACATCCCGGTGTGGCCTGGCTTCGGCAACGCCCGCTTTGAGCCCACCCGTGCCGGCCGTGATCTCGGTGACTACGCCAAGAAGGGCGAGGTGTTCACCTACGAGAAGCACGGCTTCGTAGCCACAGCCTACTGGCTTCCTACGGACCAGTACGGTACCCAGCTGGATCCGCCGGCCCACTGGGATCCCTACTACCCCACCATTGACGAGCTACCCGCCACCTACACCATCCGTCCCCTGGTGGTCATCAACATCGCCGACAAGGTCAAGAAGAACCCGGGGTACCATCTCCAGGTTTCGGACATCCTGGAATGGGAAAAGAAGCACGGCAAGATCCCCGAAGGTGCCGTGGTGATGGTCCGCTCCGACTGGTACAAGCGGTGGCCCAAGCTGGGCGACCCGGACTTTGACAAGAAGAAGGAGCGGTTCGCCAACAAACCCTTCCCCGGCGTCTCCCTGGAGGCCCTGAAGTTCCTGCACGAAGAGCGGCACATCCTGTTCCACGGCCACGAGCCACTGGACACCGACACGACGCCCAATCTGGAGGGCGAGTACTGGCTCATGCACCATGGCTACTGCCAGGCCGAGGGCGTGGCCAACCTGGACAAGGTGCCCGAGGCGGGTGCACTGATCGCCATCGGCTATCCCAAGTTCCAGGGAGGGACCGGTGGCTATGCCCGGTACATCGCCATCTGCCCTCCGGATTGGAAGTACGGCGTTTCCATCAAGGAAGCCTTTGGTGCTCCGCTGCCCAAGTCGGACAAGCCCCTCCACTGGGACGACAAGGTGGGCATGCGGGTTCGGTAACCCTCTATAGGACACGCAAAAAGGAGGTGATCCATGAAAAAGGCACTGTTGATCCTGCTGGCCCTGGGCGTGGTCTCCCTGCGCGCAGAGGGGCCCAAGATCACCGTGGGCGGCACCTTCTACACCTACAGCTTCTTCTGGAACAACATGGACTTCAACAGCGACTCCTCCGACGGGGACCAGTCCTACTATGTGCACGGTGACATCCGGGTGGACGCCGACTTCGGCAACGGCATCACCGGCCGCATCACCGCCGGGGCCTGGGGCGACATCGGCCAGGACCCCATCTACGGCGAGGGGCCGGATCCCAACATCCACCTGATGGAGGCCTACCTGACCATCAACAACTTCCTGCGGTTGCCTGTGACCTTCACCATCGGGAAAAAGCATGTGCTCTTCGGTAACGGGATCACCATCTTTGACGGCGGCGAGGACGGCTACTGGCAGACCATGCTGGAACACTCGGGCGACAACTACCACCTGAGTGTCTTTGACCTGCGGGCTATTGAGGGTGGCGGCATCGGTTACCTGGGTCTGGCGGGTCCGGGCAACATGCCTGCCTCGGACAAGGACATCCTGGGGACCTACAACACCTTCACCTTCGGCAACCTGAACTTTGACCTCTACGGCTTTTATCGGGTGTATGGGGGCGACAAGCCCCTGTGGGCGGGCCTCCGGAGCTATGGCTCCCCGATGCAGGGGCTGAACTACTCCGTGG
>CAZXAO010000124.1:0-5779 GCA_964638465.1 uncultured bacterium
ACCAGCGGGCCATTGACGAACTGCTCCTGGACCTGGACGGCACGGAGAACAAGAGCCGGCTCGGTGCCAACGCCCTCCTGGGGGTATCGCTGGCCGTGGCCCACGCCGCAGCCAACTACCTGCGAATCCCGCTGTACCACTACCTGGGTGGCGCTGGGGCCCACCTCCTGCCCGTCCCCCTCATGAATGTCATCAACGGCGGTGCCCACGCCGACAACCCGCTGGACATCCAGGAGTTCATGATCGTCCCCCTGGGTGCCCCCACCTTTCAGGAGGCCCTGCGGTACGGCGCCGAGGTGTTCCATACCCTGAAAAAACTCCTCAAGGAACAGGGCCAGGTAACCGCGGTGGGAGACGAGGGTGGCTTTGCTCCCCAACTCCAGAGTACCCGGGAGGCCCTGGATCTCCTGATGCAGGCCATAGAGAAGGCCGGATACCGGCCCGGTGAGGACATCGCCCTGGCCCTGGACGCAGCCGCCTCGGAACTCTACGATTCCGATGCCGGAACCTACCGGATGGACGGCCAGAACCTGGACCGCCAGGCCCTCCTGGACTTCTACGACGACCTGCTTCAGCACTACCCCATCGTGTCCGTAGAGGACCCCTGTGCCGAAGACGATTGGGAGGGCTGGAAAGCCTTCACCCGGCGGTTCGGTCAGCGGATCCAGGTGGTGGGCGACGATGTCTTCGTCACCAATCCCCGGATCATCGCCCGGGGGATCCAGGAGGGTGTGGCCAACGCCGTGCTCATCAAACTCAACCAGATCGGGACCGTCACCGAAACCCTGGACGCCATCCTGCTGGCCCATAAGGCCGGCTACCGCACGGTGGTCTCCCACCGGTCCGGGGAAACCGAGGATACCACCATCGCCGACCTGGCGGTGGCCGTGAACTCGGGGCAGATCAAAACCGGCTCCCTCTCCCGCTCCGAGCGCATCGCCAAGTACAACCGCCTGTTGCTCATTGAAGAACTGCTCGGGGCCGCAGCCGAATACCCCGGTGCCCGCGTGTTCCAGAAAACGGCATGGGAACCTGGCTGAAACGCCTGGGATTGCTGCTGCTCGCCGCCTGGTTTGCAGTGCAGGTGGTGCGCAATGGCATCGCCCTCCGCCAGCTCTACCGGGAGAAACGCCAGCTGGAAACCGAGATCGCCGTGCTTCAGGCAAAACGGGTGCTGCTCCAGCACCGCCTTCGGATCCTGTCGGATCCCGACAGCGCCGTGGTGTTCGTGCTGGAACACCGCTACCCCAGGACCGGAGGAACCCCATGAGGATCAAAATCCTGGGCCGATACCTGGTGCCCATCACCTCGGACCCCCTGGAGAACGCCGGTCTGCTCATTGAGGACGGCATCATCACCCGCATGGGCCCGCGCCGGGAGATCCAGCGTCTTCGCGCCGACCTGGTGGTGGACGGCCCCCTGCTGATCCTGCCCGGCCTGGTCAATACCCATTGCCACGCCGCCATGGTGGGATTCCGGGGCCTGGCCGACGATTTACCACTCATGACCTGGCTCCAGGAGTACATCTGGCCCCTGGAGAACAGCCTGGTCACCCCCCGGTTTGTCCGCGTGGCCCTGCAACTGGCTCTGGTGGAGATGATCCGCGGGGGCACCACCCTCTTCGCCGACATGTACTTCTTCCAGGAGGAAGCCGCCAAGGTGGTGGAGGAGGCTGGCATCCGGGCCGTCCTGGGCGAAGGGACCATTGACTTCCCCACGCCGGCCGCCCGGACCCCAGAGCAACAACTGGCCCGGGCCGAGGCCTTCATCCGGAACTGGATCGGCCATCCTCTGGTGATCCCTACCGTGGCTCCCCACGCACCCTACTCCACCTCCCCTGAGATCTACCGCAAAAGCCGGGAACTGGCCGAAAAGTACGAGGTTCCGCTCCTGACCCACATCGCCGAAACGCAGGACGAGGTCCGGCAGATCCAGGAACGGTACGGGACCACCCCGGTCCGACATCTGCACCAGATTGGGGCACTGTACGACCGCGTGGTGGCGGCCCATTCGGTGTGGCTGGACGAGGAGGAAATGGAGATCTATCGCCAGCAGGGGGTGGGCGTGGCCCATTGTCCGGAGAGCAACATGAAACTGGCCTCCGGGGTTGCCCCCGTGGGCACCTACCTGGCCCGCGGCATCAAGGTAAGCCTGGCCACCGACGGGGCCTGTTCCAACAACGACCTGGATATGATCGGCGAGATGCGCACCGCAGCCCTGCTCCACAAGGTTCACACCCTGGATCCCACGGTGGTTTCCGCCCGCCAGGTGGTGGAAATGGCCACCCTGGGCGGCGCCCGGGTGCTGGGCCTGGAACACCGCATCGGTAGCCTGGAGGTGGGCAAAGAGGCGGATGTGATCACCCTGGATCTCTCGGCTCCCCACCTGACCCCGGCCTACGATCCCTATAGCCTGGTGGTTTACGCCGCCAAGGCCTCCGATGTACGGGATGTGTTCGTCCGCGGGAACCCCCTGATGCTGGATCGGGAACTGCAAACCCTGGACGAGGAACGGATCCTGAAGGAAGCCCGCCGACACCTGGAAGGCCCCATCCGCAGGAAACTCGGTCGTTAGTCAGACCCTGTCCTTCCGCTATCCCCTGCCCTATTTTGGGCTCAGGCGAAGGCCCACACCGGCAGAAATCCTCTATTGCCGGGCGAGCCGGAGCACGGTCTCCAGGACGGACCGGAACATCTCCGGAGTGAGCCGTCCCGTTTGTGTATTCTGACGCGAGGGATGATAGGCGGTCACCAGCCACCGCACCGGGGCTCCCGGGATCTCGTAGACCGCGTGGTGACGGAAGGGGTATGCGGAGAACCGCTGTACGATTCCCCGATGCCGGAGCACCTGCAGGTAGCCCCGATGGGCAATCTGGCCCAGGGTGAGCACCACCCGCAGGCGGGGCAAAAGGTCCAGCTCCCGGTCCAGGTAGGGCAGGCAATTCAGAATCTCCTGTCGGGTAGGTTTGTTGCCCGGGGGAGCGCAACGGACCACGGCGGTCAGGTACACATCCCGGAGTTCCAGCTGGTCCCACCGATGCACCGAGTCGGGCTGGTTGGCCAGTCCTGCCTCGTAGAGGCGCTGGATCAGGAACCGGCCCGAGGAATCGCCGGTGAACATCCGGCCCGTGCGGTTGGCGCCGTGGGCCGCAGGCGCCAGGCCTACCACTAAGATCCGGGCCTCGGGGTCTCCGAAGCCCGGTACCGGCCGGCCCCAGTACACCTCGTGGCGATAGGCACGACGCTTTTCCCGGGCCACGGCCTCCCGATAGGCCACCAGCCGGGGGCAGCGGCGGCAGGAGACAATCTCCCGATTCAGGCGGTTCAGGGCTTCCTGCAGGGAAGTCTTCTTCATTCCAGAGGTCCCAACAGGGTGACGACTGCGTAAGCCTCCAGGATCTCCCGCTGTCCTACGGGTCCGATCCCTTCGCCCGACTTCCCCTTGATGGAGATGTGGTGTTCCGGAAGGTCCAGGAGCCGGGCCAGGTTCTGTCGGATTCGGGGCACATGGGGCAGGATTCGGGGGCGTTCCAGCAGCACGGTGAGGTCCACATGGAGCACCCGATAGCCGTGCCGGTCCAGCAGGGTGCGGGCGTGTTCCAGGAAAAGCCGGCTGGGCGCGTTTTTCCATTGAGGGTCGTGGTCGGGGAACAGGGCACCGATGTCCCCCAGGCCCGAGGCCCCCAGCATCGCGTCCACCAGGGCGTGGATGACCACATCGGCATCGGAGTGTCCCAGGGCGCCCAGATCCGAGGGGATCCGAACGCCGCCCAGGAACAACGGTCGGTCTGGGGTCAGCCGATGCCGATCATAACCGAATCCTACACAGAGGCGTCGCATCATTAACGCTTCCACCCTTTGCAGATCTTCGGGAAAGGTGACCTTCAGGTTCTCCGGGTCGCCGGGGACGGGCGAGGCCTGAATGCCCAGGGCGTGCTCCACCAGGTTGGACTCGTCGGAAAAATGGATGGCCTGGTCGCCAGCCTTTTCGTAGGCCCGTTCCAGGATCCGTCGCCACACCCCCTGGGGGGTCTGCACCAGGGCCAGTTCTGAGCGATTCACCTGGCCCTCCAGGTGGTCCCCACGCCAGTACTTCACCGTGTCCGGCACGGGAAGCACCGGCACCACCACGGGGTGGCGTTCCAGCCGCTCCAGCACCCGGTCAATCAGGGTCTGACGCACCAGAGGGCGGGCGGCATCGTGCACCAGGATCCATTCCCCCTGGCTCCTTTTCAGGCCCTGCCGCACCGAAGCCCCCCGGGTTTCCCCTCCTTCCACCACCTGCCGAAGTTTGGAATACCGCTCTTTCCAGCGGTCGGCCCCGGACATCAGGTCCCGGGCCAGCACCAGCACCACCTCATCCACCCGGGGATGCCGCTGAAAGGCCATCAAACTGTGTTCCAGCAGGGGGATCCCCACCAGGGGCTGCACCTGTTTGAAGGAGCCGAAGCGCTCGCCTTTACCGGCGGCGACAACGATGGCACTCACCTGCATGTGGAAAGTGTACACGATCATGAGCGTCGGCCTGTGGGAGGGCTCGGGCAGGACAGCCGTGGACCACAAGGGGACCTCCCGTGGGGAACACCCTGACCGATGGAGAACGCCTCAACGACCCCGGAGGACGGGATCTTGCTACTGCCCATTCCGGGGTGAGGTCGGTACGAGATGAACACCCTCACACCCAACTTAGTCAGGTACAAGCTACTTCCCATCCTGGAGTAAGGTCGGCACCCTCCGAAATTCCCCCCTGGATCGGGGCCCCGGGCTCTTTCCTCCGGTCGGAGCCCCTTTAGGGGCGAAAAACCACCCCAGGGGATAATCCCCTGGGGACCCTGGAGAGGGAAACCACCCTCCAGAGCTCCGATCAGGAATCCCGGTATGAAGGCACACCATAGAGAAACATCGCGGCTGAAGCCGCTCCTACCGGAGGGTAGGGGGCTACACGGTTCTCCCCGCATAGACATCTCCTGTAGGAACCCTTCAGGGGCGAAGCACCACCCCAATGCGGTTTTCTCCGAAAACCGCATTGGGGACCCCGGAACGAAGAAAGGGACACAACTCGGCGACTCCGAAGGTGGAACGCTTATGGACTGCGGTGCCCCGGCACCGCTTTGCTCCCCCTTTTGGAGTGCCGTGCGCTCGCACCGCTTTGATCCAACCAAAGCGGCGTCAGGCCGCCGCACTCCATATTCTCTGGACTGCGGGGCCCTGGCACCGCTTTCCGAACCCTGAACGAAAGAAGACGACACTCCTGCAGGATCCCCTTTAGGAGCGAAACCTGACCCCGGGGCCGCCCTCGTGCCCTGAGCCCATTCGTCCCCGAACGCCCAGGAGTCCATTCCCCGCCCTTCGGCCTTGCACGCCTGTTCTCCAGAAAAAGGGAGCAGCGTATAATCCAGAGGATGGCAGCCAGAAAACGGGTGATCACGCGGGAAACCTTCGGGGAAGTAACCTATTACCGGTTTGTGGACGACCTGGCTCCCCACCTGCGGGGCACCCTTGTATTTCAAAACACGCTCATTCCCGGCTATCCCCACATCCGGCGAATGCTCCATCTCAGGGCCGGCATCCTGAGGCACTTTCAGGGTCCCTTCTTCGTGGAGGAAAAGGTGGACGGCTACAACCTGCGGGTATGGCGACATCAGGGTGAACTCCTGCCCTTCACCCGCGGGGGCTTCGTGGATCCCTTTGCCTACGACCGGATGCCCGACTTCGGCAACTTCCACGAGTTCTTTGACGACCATCCCCGCAAGGTGCTCATCGGCGAGATGGCCGGTCCC
>CAZXAO010000125.1:0-5766 GCA_964638465.1 uncultured bacterium
CCCTGGGGCTCAATGGGTTCCCACTGGGCGGTGTTGGGATCATCACAGCCACTCACGCATTGCATATAGGTGAACTTCAGGGCGCTCTGATAGTCCGGCGGCACCGGGATCACGCCCGTCAGATGTTCCAGCCGGGCGGAATCCGGGTTCCACCAGGTGGCCACGATCTGCCCGGTCTCCAGGTACTCCTGGGCCGCCGCATTGTCGTGGCAGTCGGAGCAGTGGCGGGCGTTCTCCTTGGTGATGGTGTGGGGGACATACCGGCCGATGGCCATAAAGGTCTTGCCCTCGCCGTACTCCAGCGGCATCAGGATCCCGGCCTGCACCTTGCCGTCCGGGTTGTTCACCAGGAAGATCCAGTCCTTCAGCACGCCGTAGGCCAGTTTGATGCCGTACTGGGTCATGGACTGGAAGTGGCAGCTGTAGCAGGAGATCACAGCCTGGGCGTGGCAGGCGGTGCAGTGCAGGTTGGAGAGGTGCATCGCGTGCTCGGCGTGCTGGGGCAGGCTGGCGGGGTCGTGACACTCCTCACACCGCGGCTCGTGCGGGCTCACATACATGGTGTTGTAGTGGTTGCCGTCGCCGTGGACCTCCTCGCCCTTGTGGCAGTCGGCACACACCAGCCCCGCATCCCGGTGGACATCGGAGTAGAACATGCTCTCCTTCTTCTCCCGGCCGTGGCAGGCGTAGCACTTGTCCGCCGCCGGCTTGTCCCCCGGAGTCTCGTGGCACTGGCTACAGCCGTTTTCCTCCACATCAATGTGGCAGTGGTAGCAGCCCAGGGAGTCGTAGGGGATGCCGGTGTACTGGTAGAAGCCCTCGGGCTGGGCCACCTCGTACCAGTACTTCATGCCGTAGGTGGTACCGTGCAGGGAGGTGGGCAGCGTCTGCTCGGGACCCTGGGTTTCCTCCTCCGTGGTTTTCTTACAGTTGGTCCCGAGCACCAGGATCAGTCCGACCACTGCGAGTCCTGCAAGAAGCCGTTTCATGATGCCCTCCTTTTTGTTTTCGCAGTCCGGTGGCTCTCGCACTCCTACCCAGGAGTTGCAAACCCCTTGCCAAAACGGCACCGCATCCCGCGCCTCGGCGGTTTATCGGCCAAAGTTGACCCGAGAGGGATGGTATCCAGCCCGGTGGGACTGAACCCCTGTGGCGGAATGGAACAATGGGGGCAAACAGAGGGAGACCTATGGATCCTGGAGACGCTGCTGCCAGTCCTGGAACAGGCGGTGGGCCTGGGCCCGCAGGTCCTCCAGGGAGCCCTGGTTTATGATCACCTGGTGGGCACGGCGAACCTTCTCCTCTTCCGGCATCTGCTGGCGGAACAGACGCCGGACCACCTCCCGGGGATAGCCGGTTTTGGCCATAAAACGCTGGAGCCGAAGGTCCTCGGGAGCCGTAACCACCACCACCCGGTCAAAGAGGTCATCCACGCCGTACTCGTAGATGAGGGCCCCGTCCACCACCACGATAGGCGTGTGTGCCTCCTGGATCCGCTGATGGATCCGTTCCACGATCCAGGGTTTCACGATCCGGGTCAGGGTGGCCAGGGCCCGGGGGTCCCCAAAGGTCCGGAGGCCCAGTTGCTGCCGATCTACGGTGCCGTCGGCCCGAAGGATTTCGGGTCCAAAGGCTTCCAGGAGTTGTCGGCGCACCTGGGGCAGAAGGAGCACCTCGTGGCCCACGCGGTCGGCCTCAATCACCGTGGCCCCCATCTGGGCCAGCATCCGGGCCAGGGTGGTTTTGCCGGCGCCGGCGTTGCCGGTGAGCCCGATCACCAGTTTGCCGGGGTACTTAAAGGCTTTCCTGGAGTTTCCGGCGGAGGGTTTCATTTTCCGGGGCCTGTTGTAAAGCCCTTTGCCAGTACTGGCGGGCCTCCTGGAGACGGCCCAGGGCCTTCAGGATGTCGCCCATGTGCTCCAGGATCTCCGGATCCGCACTGCCCAGGTCCAGAGCCCGTTTGACATAGTAGTAGGCCAGGTCCAGACGGCCCAGACGGTAGTAGATCCAGCCCATGGAGTCCAGGTAGATGGGATTGTCCGGGCTCAGCTGCAGGGCCCGCTCCAGGAGGCGACGGGCCAGGTCCAGGTGTTGGCCCCACTCGGCCAGGGTGTAGCCCCAGTTGTTCAGGACCAGGGCGTTGGTGGAATCCCGGGCGTAGAGTTCCCGGAACACGGAGTCGGCTCGGGCATAGGCGTGGCGATCTGCCAGGAGCAGGGCCAGGGTCATCAGGTCTTCGTCGGTGGCTGCTCCCCGGCGCCGCAGGGTCAGAAGGGCCTGCAGGGCCTCCTCTGTGCGGTGGTGCCGGGCACAGAAGCGGGCCAGATCCCGCAGCCGCCGGGGATCCTGGGGGTCCAGTTCGTGGGCGCGGCGCAGGGCCTGGTAGGCCGAGTCGGCCTGATCCAGCAGCTGGAAGGCAAAGGCCTTCAGGGTGTAAGCATGGGGATGGTCCCGGAGGCCCAGAGCGTGCAGGACCTGGAGCGCCTCCCGGGGCCGGTTGTTCAGGATCAGGAGGTAGGCGAGGTACAGACCGTAGTCGGGATCGTGGCTCTCTTCAAAGGCCCGTCGGGCCTGGCTCAGGGCCTCCTCCTCCTGACCCAGGGCCCGGAGGGTGCGGGCCAGGAAGTAGGCGGTTTCCGGGTCCCGGGGGTCCCGGGCCTGGGCGGCCAGCAGGAGGTGGAGGGCCTGGGGATAGTCCTTCAGATGGTATCGGGTGATGCCCGCGAGTTTCAGGACACCGGGGTCCAGGGGATAGGAGGTCAGGGCGGGTTCCAGGATCCTCCAGGCATCTTCGGGTTTCTGGAGTTGCAGGGCCAGCTGGGCCATTCGGACCAGGAGGTCCGGCGAAGGACGCAGCAGGTTGGCCCGGGCATAGCGGGCCAGCGCGCCCGCATAATCTCCCTCCTTTTCCAGGAGCACGGCCCAGGAGAGTTCCACCTTGTAGTGGCCCTGCAGGGAATCCCCGTAGAGGTCCAGCAGGTGGTGGGCTTCCTGGAAGCGGTCCTGTTGGACCAGAAAGGCCAGGTAGTCCTGGAGGAGGGGCAGGTGGGAGGGGGCCAGCAGGTAGGCCCGGCGATAGTAGAACAGGGCGGTATCGGGTTTCTTCTGGACTTCCATGAGATTGGCCGCCAGACGCAGGGCAGCCGGCAGGTCAGGATAGGCCTGGAGGTAGGCCTGAAGCAGGCGTCGGGCTGCCCGGTCCTGCTTCAGACCCAGAAGGGCGCGCACGGCCAGGTCGTACACCAGGGAATCGGGTCCGAAGCGATGCAGATAGGTGCGGGCCTCCTGGACGCAGGTAGGAAACTCCTGAAGGCCGTACAGTAGAACGATGTGCTGCCGCAGTAGTTCGGGGGCGCCGGTGGCCTCGTATCCCTGCTGGAGCACGAGGCGGGCGCTATCGGGAAAGCCTGCCTGCTGGTAGTAGTCTGCCAGCACCAGATAGGTTTCCGGAGCCGAGGGCCGGGCAGGCGCTACTGCGGAGAGGAGGGCGAGGAGGAGGCCGTACGCCACCATAGGAGTTCAAACAGCAGGGTTTCCACCGCCAGGTGCGCGTTCACTGAGCGAGAACGCAGGCGGATCTCGGTGTCGCGGACCCGCTGAAGCAGGCGAAAGAGGTCCCCCAGGCTGAGGGCCCGGGTGAGGCGTCGGTAGCGGTCCAGCACGAAGCCCGGCCGGTCCACCGGGAGCCCGGCCTTCACCTGGATGAGGTCGGTGAGGGTGGATTCCAGCAGGGCGAGGATGCCCTGGGGACTTTCACCGGTTTTTAGGAGTTCCCGGAATTCCGCCAGAAACCTTGGGGGGTTACCCTCCAGCAAGGCACCGGTGAGCTGGAACACATTGAAACGGCTGCGGGTGCTGAGCAGTCGGGCCACCTCGGCCACGCTGGCCTGGGGCCGGTCCTTCAGGTAGAGGGCCACCTTCTGGAGTTCGTGGGAGGCAGCCGTCAGGTCTCTGGGTAGGTGGAGCCCCAGGAACTTCAGAAGGTCGGGCCGTCGGGGAGCGCCCAGGCGTCCGAGTTCGTTCTGCACCCATCGCTGGAAGGCCTGGCGTTCCCGGTCCGCCTGTTTTCCCCGACCCAGCTGAGGAAAGGCCACGGCGGTCAACCGTCCCTTGAACTTGCGGTTCAGAGCGGCAGCCACCTGGGTGGGCTGGGGGTGCTTTCGGCCGCGGGCACGCAGCCACAGGCGATACACCCGGGTTCCATCCTGAACCTCCAGGACCAGGGGCGCAGGGCCGGCGGCGACCAGGAGGGGCTCCGGGCTCTTCAGGGCTTCTGCCCGTTTGATGACGAAGAGGGGAGTGCCACCGAAGAGTCCGGGGGCTGAGAGTTCCCGTTGCAGGGTTGCCTCGTCGGTCTCGTCCGCCCAGAGGATCCGTCGGCCCTCCAGGCCCAGGTAGTTCTGGAGCCGCTCCTCGGCCACGCGCATGAGGAAGGTTTCCGGCCCCACGAACACGAAGACCGGGGGATCGGGGATCTTCTTGCCCGTTCTCAGGGCCCCCAGGAGGTCCAGGTGTTCCATCAGGCGTAGGCTTCCAGGCCCGTGATGTCCTTGCCCACGATGAGGGTGTGGATCTGGTAAGTCCCCTCGTAGGTGTCCACGCTTTCCAGGTTGGCGGCGTGGCGCATGCTCTGGTACTCAATGGTGATGCCGTTGGCGCCCAGGATGTTTCGGGCCTCCCGGGCGATTTCCAGGGCGGTGCGGACATTGAACCGCTTGGCAAAGGACACATGGGTGTGCCGCATCTTGCCCTGGTCGGCCAGGCGGCCCAGGTGGTAGGCCACCAGCTGGGCGTTGGTCAGCCCGGTGAGCATGTCCACAAGCCGCTCCTGGGTCAACTGGAAGGCGGCGATGGGCTTGCCAAAGGCGATGCGTTCCTTGGCGTAGTCCAGGGCCTCTTCGTAGCAGGCCATGGCCGCCCCTACGGCACCCCAGGCGATGCTGTAGCGGGCCTGGGTCAGGGGCGTCAGGGCGTGGGCCAGTTTGTAGGTACCGGGCAGCAGGTTCTCCCTGGGAATGCGCACCTCGTCCAGCACCAGCTCCGCGGTGTCCGAGGCCCGGAGGGAGAGCTTGCCCTTCACCGGGTTCGCTGAAAAGCCCGGCGTGCCCTTTTCCACGATGAACCCCCGCACCTTGCCCTCCTGGTCCCGGGCCCAGACGATGGCCACATCGGCCAGATCCCCGTTGGTGATCCAGAGTTTGGTGCCCTTCAGGATCCAGGTGTTGCCGTCCAGGATGGCGCGGGTTTTCATCGCCCCGGGGTCAGACCCGGCATCGGGTTCGGTCAGGCCAAAGCAGCCGATGAGTTCCCCCCGGGCCATCTTGGGCAGGTACTTCTTCTTCTGCTCCTCCGAGCCGAACCGGAAGATGGAATTCATGGCCAGGGAACTCTGGACGGACACGAAACTGCGGATGCCCGAATCCCCGCGTTCCAGTTCCTGCATGATGAGGCCGTACGCCGTGTAACTGATGCCCGAACCACCGTATTCTGGAGGAAGTGTGGCTCCAAAGAGCCCGAGTTCGGCCATGGGCTGGATCAGGTGGGTGGGAAACTCGCCCTTCATGAAGTAATCCGCGATGATCGGGAGCACTTCCTGGTCCACGAATTCGTGGACCATCTGCTGGATCAAACGCTCCTCTTCGGAGAGGAGGTCCCAAAGGTGGTAGTAGTCCGTGCGGATACTCATGGCGTTTAATGTACACCCGTCCCCCCAGCCCTTCAACGCAGCGGGCTTTGGAGGTGCAGGAGACGGTCGGCCCTGCGGGA
>CAZXAO010000126.1:0-5752 GCA_964638465.1 uncultured bacterium
ACGGCCCCATCGCCCTGGTGGACGAGAATCTGCCGGTGGTGGTCATCAACCCCCAATCCTCGGTGTACCGGAAGACCCTCTCCAACATGAAGGAGGTCCAGGCCCGTGGAGGACGCATCCTCCACCTGACCACCGAGGGCGCCCCCGAGGGCCGGGACATCGCCGAGGACACCATAGAGATCCCAGAAACCCTGGAGCCCTTTACCCCGATGCTGGCCATCCTTCCCCTGCAACTGTTGGCCTACCACATCGCCGTGCTCCGGGGCTGTGATGTGGACAAACCCAGAAACCTGGCCAAGAGCGTAACCGTGGAGTGACCATGCTGCGGAGCATGACCGGCTACGGCGAGTACGAGGAGGAAACCCCGGACGGCAAAATACGGGTGGAGGTGCAGTCCCTCAATAGTCGGTTCCTGGAGGCCCAGATCTTCACACCTCCGGAACTGGAATCCCTGGAACCCCTGCTGAGAAGCCTGGTTCAGAAGCGCATCAAACGCGGTCGGGTCCGGCTGAAGGTGCAGGTGGACACCCGGGCCCTGCCCGTGCCCTTTGACTTCCAGCGCGCCCGCCAGGTGCTGGAGCAGTTTGAACAGGCCTTTTCCGATCTCTCCGGGATTCAGATGACCGTCAACCTGGCCGATCTCCTCAAACTCCAGGAGTTTCGTCAGAGCCGCGAGGTGCCCGAGGTCCTCCGGGAACACCTGGCCCGGGCTGCCCGCCGCGCCCTGGACCGCCTGGTGCAGGCACGCCGCGAAGAGGGCGCCAAACTCCAGGAACAGATTGAGAAACTGCTCCGCCGGATTGAGGGCCGGATCCGCCGGATCGCCCGCCTGAAAAAGAAGGAAATCCAGGAAAAACGGGAAAAGACCCGCCAGGAACTGGAGGCCTCCCTGGAGGAGGTGGATGCTGACTTCCTGGCCCATCAATTGCTCAGCGTGTCCAGCCGACTGGACATTTCTGAGGAACTCCATCGCCTGGAGAGCCACCTGGAACGCTTCCGCAAGATGCTCCAGGGGCGTACCCCCTCAGGCCGCCACCTGGAGTTCCTGGCCCAGGAGATCCATCGGGAGGTGACCACCATTTCCCAGAAGAGCCTGAGCCCGGAGATCGTCGGGCTGACCATTGAGATCCGGGAAGATGTGGAAAAACTCAAGGAACAGCTGAGGAATGTAGAATGAAACACCGCCCCCTGCTCCTGGTCATTACGGCACCCTCCGGCACCGGCAAGACCACGGTGATCCGGAGCCTGCTGAAACGCGATCCGCACCTTGCGTATTCGGTATCGGCCACCACCCGGCCCCGCCGCAAAGGCGAGGTCTCCGGCCGGAGCTACCTCTTCATGAGCCGCCAGGAGTTTGAACAGAAGATCCAGGAGGGCTACTTCCTGGAATGGGCTGAGGTGTACGGCCACTACTACGGTACCCCCCTTCCCCCCATTGAGAAGAACCTCCAGAAGGGCAAGGACATCGTTCTGGACCTGGATGTCCAGGGGAAACGGGCCCTGGAACAGCGGTTTGGCCACCAGGTAGTGAGCGTGTTCCTTCTACCCCCCAGCCTGGAGGAACTCCGACGCCGGCTGGAACTCCGCGGGACCGACTCGCCCGAACAACTCCAGCTCCGCTTTGAACAGGCCCGCCGGGAACTCCGCTGGGCCCTGGAGTGCGACTATGTGGTGCTCAACGACCAGCAGGAGCTGGCCGTAGAACGGGTGTGGACCATCCTCAAGGCCGAACGGATGCGCCGATTCCGCGTGGTGCATCCTCTTCTTGAAAACTTAGACCCCGCCTCGTAAAATTTCACACCACGCCAGGGTAGCTCAGTTGGTAGAGCACGGGACTGAAAATCCCGGTGTCCGCGGTTCGATTCCGCGCCCTGGCACTTTCTCCTTCATGTCCTTTCCCCTCCGGGAGTTCCAGGACCGCCTGCTCCAGTGGTATCACCACCATCACCGCTCCCTCCCCTGGCGCCAGACCCGGGATCCGTATGCCATCTGGGTTTCCGAGGTGATGCTCCAGCAAACCCGGGTGGAAACCGTGCTCCGCTATTATCCCCGATTTCTCGCCAGGTTCCCCACCCTGGAGGCCCTGGCCCGGGCACCCCTGGAGGAGGTGCTCCGCCTCTGGCAGGGCATGGGCTACTACGCCCGGGCCCGAAACCTTCATCGGGCCGCCCGTCAGGCCCTGGAACGCTTCGGCGGGTTTCCCCGACACCTGGAAGACTTCCGCTCCCTGCCCGGGGTCGGACCCTATACGGCAGCCGCCGTCTGGGCCATCGCCTTCGGCAAGCCTGTTCTGCCCCTGGATGGCAATGTCCGTCGGGTGCTCTCCCGCCTGTTTGACCTGGACAGCCACCGCGACCCGCTGTACCACCAACACGGCACGCCCCTGCTTCAACACCGCTCGCCCGAAGAAACCTCGGCCCTGGCCCAGGCCCTGATGGAACTCGGGGCACTGGTCTGCACCCCACGAAAACCCGCCTGTGAGCGGTGCCCGGTTCAGGACCTGTGCCTCGCGCATCAGCGCAACACCGTGCCCCTCCGCCCTCCACCCCGTCCACGACGCCCCCGCCCCCACCACCAGGTGGTGCTCGCCTACCTGCTCAACCCCGAGGGACGGGTTCTGTTGACCCGCCGAAGGCCCGAGGGGTTCCTGGGCGGCCTCTGGGAACTGCCGGGCGGCAAGGTGGAACCCGGCGAAACCCTGGAACAGGCCCTCCGCCGTGAACTCCAGGAGGAGGTGGGCATCCAGGAGATCACCCGGCTCCGCTACCTGGGCGCCGTGCCGCACGGCTACACCCACTTCTCCGTCACCCTGCACCTGTTTGAGGCCCACACGCCGCAACCCGTGGTCCACCTCCAGGGCCCGGTGGCCTACGCCTGGGTGCGACCCGAAGAGATCCGCCGGTACCCCCTCCCCCGGGGCACGGAAAAGGCCCTCGCCCTCCGAACCCCTGACCCCTTACAATTTCCACCGCCATGGAGCTCCTGGTGCGACTCGTGGCAGCGCCCCTCCAGAGCCTGAACATCGTGGCCGCCGCCGCCCGAACCTGCTATTCCCGCCAGGGGATCGTCCTGCCCGACACCCTCCTGGGAGACCCCTCGCACCCCAGGTATGCCGAAAGGAAACGAAAACGGGACCGGCTCGTTCAGGACCTGTACCGGGCAGGCCACCATACCACCTTCCAGCATGTCCAGTTCCAGTTCGCCCTGAGCGGCGTCTCGCGGCTCCTCATCTGGAGCCTGTTCCACAATCACCCCTTTTACAACTCCGAACAGGTCAGCCAGCGGTATGTGGAGGTCCAGCCCGACACCCTCTATATGCCCCCCGAACTCCCGGATCGTTTCCGCACAGCCTACGGGGAGGTGCTCCAGTTCCTCCTGGACCGCTATCGTCAGCTGGCCGGGCGGCTATACCCCGTGGCCGAGGCCGAGCTCCGGCGCCGTTTTCCTCATAGAAACTTTCAGGAGCGACGATGGGCCCACAGCGTCCGCACCCGGGCCTGGGAGGTGGCCCGGTATGTGCTCCCCCTGGCCACTCAGGCCTACCTGCACCACACCCTCTCTGCCATCACCCTGCTCCGGTACCACCGGGTGGCCCTGCATACCGAGGTTCCCCACGAAGCCCGTCGGGTGGTTCAGGCCATGGTGCAGGCCGTGTTAGACCACGACCCCGAATTTGGCCGGCTCCTGGAAGCCCCCCTGCCCGCCCCGGAAACACCCCCCGGTGAACCCCTGCTCCAGGAGTCCGAGGCCCGGTCCTTTGACCACACCCTGGACGGCCTCCAGAGTCGTCTGGTCAACCCCAACCCGTCTCTGGAGCACCACCTGGCCCAAGCTTACCGCACGGCCACGGGCCAGACGGCCCTCTCCGACGAGGAGGCCCTGGCCGCCATGCTGGACCCCGCCCGGAACCCCCTGCTGGCTGAACCCCTGAATCTAACCTATCACCTGAAGGAGACCCAGCCGCTCCACCACGCCTGCTGGACCTTCCAGAAGAAACTCAGCCATACCGCCGACTCCCAGGATCAGCGGCACCGGATGACCCCGGGATCCCGTCCCCGCCTCCGCCTGCCGGCCTTTCCGGACTACCTCACCCCCACCCTGGTCCAGCAGGACCCCGACACCCATCGGCTCTACCACGAAACCCTCCAGCACCTGTGGGACCGGGTCCTCACCCTGCACCGACAGGGCATGCCCACGGAGTTCCTGCTTTACCTGTTGCCCAACGCCGTGGCCGTCCGGTTCTACGAAACCTTCAACCTGCTGGCCTTTCGCCACAAGGCGGCCATGCGGCTGTGCTATAACGCCCAGGAGGAAATCTGGCGGGTGACCCTGCAGGAGGTCCAGCAGATCCAGCAGGTGAACCCGGGCATCGCCCGGTACCTGCGCCCTCCCTGCTGGATCCGCCGCCGCGCCGGCAAACGCCCTTACTGCCCCGAGGGTTCTCGGTACTGCGGGATCCCTGTCTGGAACCTGGAACCCCCGGAGATGGATCGCACGATATGAAAACACCCGAGATCTTTGATGCCCTGGCCCAGCGATACGACCGCTGGTATGACGGCCCCCTGGGCCAGTCGGTGTTTCCCTACGAGCGGGAAGCCCTGGCCCGGGCCGCCGAGGGCACACCCCGGCCCTGGCTGGAGGTGGGCGTGGGGAGCGGTCGGTTCGCTGAGGCCCTGGGCATTCGCTACGGCCTGGACCCCGCCTGGAACCTGCTGAAGATGGCCCGCTCCCGGGGCATCCAGGTGGTGCAGGGCGTGGCCGAGGCCCTGCCCTTCCGGGACGGGGTCTTTGGAACCGTTTTTCTGATCGTCACCCTGTGCTTTCTGCAGGACCTGGCACAGGCCCTGAAGGAGATCGCCCGGGTGCTCCAGCCCTCAGGCTCGGTGATCACCGGCCTGGTACCCGCCGACAGCCCCTGGGGCCAGTACTACCTCAAGAAGCAGGCCCAGGGGCACCCCTTTTACCGGGCCGCCACCTTCTACACCGTGGCAGATCTGGATCTTCTCGCCTACCGGGCCGGCTTCGTGCGGGTCCGCGAGGTCTCTACCCTGTTCTCACCCCCCGGTCAGCCCGTGCTCCGGGACCGCGTGGAGGAAACCCTGGACCCCTACGCCGGGTTCCTGGCCCTGCGGTGGGACCGGGCACAATAGCCGACATCCTTCCCCCCTCCAGAGGCGTGCACGCCCCGGGGTTCTGCCGGCGGAGCCGTCCCCTACTCGTAGTAAAACACCTTCTGGGCGAAGGTCAGATAGCCGGTATGGGACACCATCCGTTCCCGGGGGCGGATCCGCCCTTCCCGTACCAGCATTTCCCGGAGCAGGACCTCCACGGTGCGGATCCGGGTGAACCGGCCCTCCAGGAACCGCACCGTCAGATCCACCTGGTTGATGGTGGGCGACAGCGAGGCCCAGGCCCCACCGCCCTTCAGGGCCGCGTAGGCGGCGTCCACCAGGGTCCAGGGCTCTGGAACATCCACGATGACCGCATCGGCCTCCTCCACGCCGAACCCTTCCCGGGCCGGATCCAGCAGGTGGAACTGAACCCGATCCTGGAGGCCGGCGCGGACTACATTCTTACGGGCGTTTTCCAGGAGATCCTGGCGTCGCTCAAAGGTGTACACCCGCCCCTCTGGACCCACGATGCGAGCCAACACGATGGTCAGGGCACCCGAGCCTGTGCCCACCTCCACCACCCGGCTCCCTGCCTGAATCCCGGTTTCCAAGAGGATCAGTCCTGCATCCTTGGGGTAAAT
>CAZXAO010000127.1:0-5739 GCA_964638465.1 uncultured bacterium
CGGGTTCCGGGTTGCCCACCGCAGGGAACTCCCAAGGGTCCAGCACATCCAGATCCAGGGTCAGGTATACGGGGAAACGCAGCCGGGGCTGGAGGGCACGCAGGGGTTCCAGGATGCGGAAGGGGACGCCGCGCTCCGGTTCTTCGGGCGCCCGGGATCGGTATCCCAGGGTGTGGATGCGTTCGGGGGTGCCCAGGAGTTCTTCCAGGCGTCGGATCACGGTGGCGTGGGACCACCGTTGGCCTTCAAAGGTCTCGCGGCGGTCCAGATGGGCGTCCAGGTGGACCACTGTGAGTTCGGGGTACCGGGGCAGGAGGGCAGCCACGGTGGCATAGGTGATCGTGTGGTCTCCGCCCAGGAACAGCCATCGGTCACCGGCCTCCAGACGGGAGGCTACCTGCTGGGTGAGGCTCTGGAGCCGCTCCTGCGGGGTGGTCCCCTGAGGGTAGGCGTCGCCGTGATCCTGGTACCGGGGAATCTCGCGGCGCTGATAAACGCTGTAGTCCTCAATGGACTCCATGGCCCAGCGGAGCCGCGAGGGGCCGAGGGCGGAGCCCCGCAGGAAGTCCTCGGAGCCCTCATAGGGAAGGCCCATCAAGTGCACCTTCATGGGATCCGCATAAAGGCCGGCACGGCGTCAAAGATCGCCGGGATCATGCCTGGATGAAACCACCGGAGGCCTGCCGGGGCAGACCGGTGGACCCGAAGCCCGGAGCGGGGGAGGGCAGTGGCCAGGGCAAAGGACCAGAACCCCGAGGGATAGGTGGGGACCGGCGCGGTGTAGAAGAGCACCGTGGGAAACAGGGCCCGGAGCCGTCGGGCGGTGGTTTCAACGAGGTCCCGGTGATACACGGGGGATTCCGTCTGGGCCACCAGAATCCCCTCCGGGCTCAGATGGTCCCGGATGTGGGCATAGAAGGTCTCAGAGAAGAGCACCTCGGCGGGACCAATGGGGTCTGGTGAATCCACGAGCACCAGGTCGTAGGTCTCCGAAGTGGTCTCCAGGAACCGGGCCCCGTCCATGAAGTGGAGTATCAGGCGGGGATCGTCAAAGGCTGCGGCCAGCCCGGGCAGGAACTGCCGGGCCACCTGGACCACCTCTTCGTCCAGTTCCACCATCACCAGGTGCTGGACCTCCGGGTATCGGGCGGCCTCACGGAGGGTACCGCCGTCGCCCCCACCGATGATGAGAATGCGGTGCAACCGGGGAACCAGCAGGGCGCCGGGGTGGACCAGCATCTCGTGGTAGTAGAACTCGTCGGCCTCAGTGGTCATCACCAGGCCGTCCAGGGCCAGCAGGCGGCCGAAGTCCTCGGTTTCCAGCACCTCAATCCGCTGGTACCGACTCTGGCGGCTGTGGACCACGCCCTTCAGGCGGAGGAACAGGCCACTTCCCTTTTTGTGGAACTCCCGGTATTCCAGCATGGTAGGTTACCAGAGGGCGACCCCGGCAAAGGCACACATCCACAGGCCGTTTTCGGCGACGCCGGAGGCGGATTTGACCAAAATTTCCCGGGGACGGGTTCCCCGAAGCGCCAGAGCCTCAATGGCCATCCGGCGGACCAGACGCCGGGCCTCCTCCTCGGGCAGGTTGCCCGAGTACTCCATGATGAGCCCCACCTCGCCCTGTTCAGGCAGGGCCACGGACACGGCGGCGGTCACCCGAACACCGGGTTCAGCGGTACAGGTGCTGCCGTAGGCAATCGGCAGGAGGGATCCCTGGGGCAGGGTCACGCGGGTTTCCTGGAGGGCGTCGGCCGGCACAATGGAGGAGACCTTGAGCAGATTGTAGTTGCCCACCCCTGCCTCCAGCAGGGCTGCGTCAAAGGCCGTCAGATCCGTGTGCCCGGTGCCGAGGCCTGCGGCCACGAAGAAGTGTTCAGGCTTCCCAAACAAAGGGATTCTCATCGGTCAGCACCCTTCCCTGGGTTGCCAGGGCCTCCTGGACATAGCCGGGGAGTGCGAACATGGCGTGATGCAGACCTGCGTGATAGTACCGGAAACGGGCCCCCGCCAGGTCCAGAGTTTTCCGGATGTCCTCTTCTCGGATCTGAAGGGGATCCTTCCCTGGCGAGGCCAGGGTAAAGGCCCAGGGGGATTGGAAGGAGTACACAAAGGCCCAGTAGGGTCGTACCAGGGGGAAGACCTCGGCAAGGGTGTGGACCAGCGAGGCGAAGAACTCCAGGTAGGTAGGATCTGCGCTGCCGGACTGGACCACGAGAACCCCCTGGTCCGAGAGGATCCGGTGGATCTGCTGATAGAACTCCAGGGTGAAGAGCATGCGTGAGGGGCCGCCCTCCACGGGCTCCGTGAGGTCGCTCAGGATCAGATCAAAGGTCTCAGGGGTTTCAAACACATAGCGGCGGGCATCGTCAATGATGAGTTCGGTGCGGGGATCCTCAAAGGCCCCCTGGTGCCAGGCGGTGAGGTATCGTTTCGCCAGGTCCACCAGTTCCCCGTCAATGTCCACCATCACGGCCCGTTCCACGAAGGGAAATCGGAGGACTTCTCTGAGGGTGGCGCCTTCGCCGCCGCCCAGGATGAGCACCCGGCGGGGTTGCCCGGCCGTCACGAGGCCGGGGAGCACCAGGCTCTCGTGATAGATGTACTCGTCCACCTCGGCCGACTGGATCTTGTGGTCCAGAAAGAGGGTGCGGCCGAAGATGTGGAGATCCAGGATGTCCACCTGCTGGAATCGGCTGCGGCCGTGGTAGATCACCTCCTTGACGCTGTGCACATACTGCAGATAGGGGGTAAAGGTTTCAACGAACTTCAGGCCTTCCATCAGAGGTCCACCCACCGGAGGGTTTTATCCCGAAGGGAGCGATTCAGCAGTTCGGCGTGTTCTACGGTGACCGGGAACTCCGCGATGCGGTGCAGATGGAAGCTCCCGTCCCGTTCAATGTGCAGGCTGTTGTAGAGGAACAGGCCCTGGTCCAGGTCGGCGGTGTATACATAGATGTCGTTCCGGCTCAGGAAGTGGAGGATCTCGGAATCCTGAACGGCCTGCTGCAGGCCACCGGCGGCGAAGATGCGGACATGGACCACCAGATCGGCCTCCAGGCCCTCCTGGGCGAAGGCTCGCAGGGTGTTCAGGAACAGGCGAGTGGTTTCCTCAATGGGGGTTTCGCCGCCGAACATGAGCACCACGGCCTCGGGGCCAAACTTCTGGATCTCGTGGGCCATGTGGTTCAGGTTGTCGGGATCTGCGATGAAGTGGGCCGCCCGGGCCCCGGTGCGGATGATGTAGGCCGCTTCGGCTGCTGCGCTGATGGCACAGCAGATGATGTTCTTCGGTGACACGAAGGCCACCTTGCTATACTCCGCCACCATCTGTTCGCCGATGATCCGGCCCGTCAGGGCCCGCAGGTAGATCTCCTCGGCGAAGGTGGTCCTGGCCATGATGCACCTCCTCTATGGTTCAAAAAGCCGAACACCGTGGCGTTTACCGTCAAAGGTCAAAAACCCCTGGCGGGGTTCGGCATCGTGTTCAAACACCAGGAGCGCCTCCCGCTCCAGGAACAGGGGATAGAGTTCCTTGCGTTTCCTCAGGCTTTCCATGGGATACAGGTCGTAGGCCATGATGTAGGGCAGGGCAGCGTGGTGGATCGTGGGGATGAAATCGGCCACGAAGTACACTTCCCGGGGGCCGGGGTCAAACCGCACGATCTGGTGACCTGCGGTGTGGCCGGCGGTCTGGATGACGAAGACGCCAGGTAGGATCTCTTGGTCGCCCTCCAGGAGGTGGAGTTGACGGCCCAGAGGCAGGAAGTCGTCCCGGGAATAGGAGGCCCGGTTCCGTTCGTTGGGATGCAGGGCTTCGTAGAAGTCGGCCCGCTGCACGAAGTATCGGGCCCGGGGAAAGGCCGGCTTCAGGTCCCGGGTGACCGCTCCCCGGGCGTGGTCAAAGTGCAGATGCGTCAGGATCACCACCGTGACATCCTCGGGCCCATAGGGCAACCTGGACCAGGGGTCCTGGGGTTCAATGGCGTAAATCCTGCGGCCCTTCTCGTCCCACCGGTCCCCCAGGCCGGTGTCCACCAGGATGAGATCCTTTTCCGTTTTCACGAGCAGGAGGTTGGTGCCCATGGGAATGCGGTTTTGGTCGTCAGGTGGGATCTTTTTTTCCCACAGGACCCGGGGCACCACGCCGAACATCGCCCCACCGTCCAGGGCAAAGCGGTGGGTCTGGAGATGCCAGAAGGTCCAGGATCCCAATTTGAACTCCATGGGAACCTCCGGGGCTGAAGAGGATGGAGAGGAAATTACGCTCACGGTCCCTGCAAAAGCCGGTGGAATCCCGAGGGTCCTGAAGAACCCAAACCCAGGGGACGCAGGTAGTGGATCCGAAGCCCCCAGGTGCCTCCCAGGAAGCTCCGCTGGAGGGTCAGATCCAGCCCCCCATAGGTGGCCTGCTCGGTGCGCACGAGGGAAAGGGAAAGCCCCAGGCCCCGAGCCGGCTGTACCCAGCTCACCTGGGACCCTACCAGGCTCCCCAGAGAGGAACTATAGGCCGCGAAGAAGCGATACTGGGGGCGCGCCTGAACCTGCCCCACCTCGGCCAGCGAGGGGGACCCAACAAAGCCCGGGAAACTCAGGAGAATCCACCACCAGAATGCCATCATGTCCTCATTGTGCACGAAAACCCCACGAATTGCAAGGTCCCTGACGCGTTCTTTTCACCTGGATCCTCCTCGTGGAACCCCGAGGGGAGGGCCACGGGGATCCCCGCCAGGCCCCTCGGGGACCCTGAGACTCGCAGCCTGCCCCGTCCTTATCAGATTTCTTGACATCCCGGAGCCCGCATCATACACTATTCCACGCCTCTCCCCAAACCCCGAGGTGCGACGATGATTGAGGTACGGGATCTCACCAAAGCGTATTCCACGACGCTGGCCGTGGACCACATCTCCTTCTCGGTGCGCAGGGGGGAGGTTCTGGGCTTCCTGGGGCCCAACGGCGCTGGAAAAACCACCACCCTGCGCATCGTCACCGGCTACCTGCTGCCCGACGAGGGAACCGTGTCCGTGGACGGCTACGATGTGCTCACCCAGCCTCTGGAGGTCAAGCGACGCATCGGCTACCTGCCTGAAGACAACCCCCTGTACCTGGAGATGAAGGTGCGGGAGTACCTGGGGTTCGTGGCCGAGGCCCGCGGCCTCACCGGCGCACGGAAGCGGGATGCCCTGGATCGCGTCCTACACCTCACCAGCCTGGAACCCAAGGTGAACAAGACCATTGAAACCCTGTCCAAGGGGTATCGGCAGCGGGTGGGACTGGCCCAGGCCCTGCTCCACGACCCACCCATCCTTTTGCTGGACGAGCCCACCTCTGGCCTGGATCCCACCCAGATCGTGGAGATCCGGAACCTGATCCGGCAGCTGGGCCAGGAGAAGACCATCGTGCTCTCCACCCACATCCTGCCTGAGGTTCAGGCCACCACCTCCCGGGTGATCATCATCAACCGGGGGCGAATCGCCGCCTCGGGCACCGTGGACGAGTTGCTTCAGAGGGCAGCCGGCGGCGAGGTGATCCACCTGGAGCTCCGGAACCCCCCGGAGGAGGTGGAACCCGTGCTCCAGCGGCAACCCTGGATTGAGGCCTTCCAGCGGGTGGCCGAAGAGGCCCCGGTGTTTCGCTGGACCCTCCGGGGTCAGGAGGGCCGGGACATCCGCGAGGACCTCTTTCGGCTGGCCGTGGACCAGGGCTGGACGCTTCGGGAACTCTGGCGGGAACGCG
>CAZXAO010000128.1:0-5701 GCA_964638465.1 uncultured bacterium
CTTCACCTGCTCCCACGGGTGGGGCTGCAGGTGCTTCATGCTCAGGGAGAGTTTGAGGTTCTGGGGATCCACATCCAGCACCTGCACCTTGACGGTCTCCCCGATCTGGACGATCTCCCGCGCGTCCCGGACCTTGTGCCAGGCCAGATCCGAGATGTGGACCAGACCGTCAATTTCCACGCCGGGCTGGCTCTTGTCCCCCACGCGGACGAAGACCCCGAAGTCGGTGATGTTTTTGACCACGCCCTCCAGGACATCGCCGGGCTTCACCTGCTGGAGCCACTCGCGGGCGCGTTCCATCTGTTCTTCCAGGACCTCGCGCCGGGAGACCACGATGTTCTTGCGGGCCTTGTTGAGTTTGATCACCTTCACCGGAATGGTGCGGCCCACGAAGGAGGAGATGCTCTTCACCTTGCGAACATCAATGTGGGAACCGGGCAGGAAGGCGTCCACACCGAAGATCTCTACGATCAGGCCCCCCTTAACCTGCCGCAACACCTTGGCCTGGATGGTTTCGTTGTTGTCGTAGACGGCCTTGATCTGGTCCCAGGCCCGCAGGAAGTCGGCCTTCTGTTTGGACACGATGGTGCGGCCATTCCGGCCCTCCAGGGTCTCTACATACACATAGACCTCGTCGCCTTCTTTGATGTCGGCGTTGCGGAACTCGTGGAGTTGGGCCACACCTTCACTTTTTCCGCCGATGTCAATGAACACCTCGTTGCCGGTGATCTTGGCGACCCGACCCTTGACGATTTCCCCTTCCCTGGGGATCTGGAGGGACTCCTCCACCAACCTCAAAAAGTCCTGGTCATCACCTCCTTCCGCATTGACGGTTTGATGCACCACGGCATCCTGTGCTTCTTTCTTTTCGCTCATGTCCTGCGTGCCTCCTTGAAACGGGGATTTTGTAGGCTAATTAGATACGCTATGGCCTGGGGGAAGTCAACCCGAACCCCCGCTCCCGTGCGTGTTCTCCCCGGGCCCCGGGAAAAGATGGCGCAGCACCCGACAGAGGTGTTCCACCGTGTCCGCCAGGTTCCGGGAGGTGCGGGCCAGGGCCTCGGGCAACGGGTAAGCACCCCGCTGGATCCCCAGGACACCGACCCCTTCGGGCAGAAGGGGCAGGGTGCTGGCCACGGAGCCCGCCAGGACCCAGACGGGCTTGCCCTGTCGGGCGGCGTGCTGGAGCACGGCCCAGGGCCCTTTGCCATACCGGGACTGTTCGTCAAACCGGCCTTCGCCCGTGAGCACCAGGTCGGCGTGCTCCAGATGCCGGTCAAAGTCCACGAGGCGCAGGAACACCTCGCTGCCGGGCTCCAGCCGGGCGCCCAGGAGGCCGTACAGGGCGGCGGCGATCCCCCCGGCGGCGCCTCCACCGGGCACCTGGATGTCGCGGCCGGTCAGGGCCTGAACCTGCTCCCGCAATCGTTGGAGTCCCTGTTCCAGGGCCCGCACCTGTTGGGGCGTGGCCCCCTTCTGGGGACCGTACACCCGGGCCGCCCCCTCGGGCCCCAGCAGGGGATTCTGAACGTCCACCAGCACGGTCAGGGAGATCCGGGGCAGGGGGTGTTCCGGGGGCAGGATCCGGCGGAACCGCACCAGTCCCCGGCCCGTGGGGGGCACGGGCTGCCCCCCGGCATCCAGGAATCGGAACCCCAGGGCGGTGAGGGCTCCCAGGCCTCCATCCACGGTGGCCGAACCTCCCACACCCAGGAAGACCCGCTGAATACCCTGTTGGATGACCTGCAGGAGGAGTTCGCCGGTGCCCAGGGAAGTGGTCTCATAAGGGTTGCGTCGCTCCGGGGGCACCAGCGCCAGGCCCGAGGCCTGGGCCATCTCCAGGTAAGCCGTTTCCTCGGGGAGTTCCAGCCAGAGGGCGGAAACCGGGGTGAACACCGGGCCGGTCACCACGGTGCGGTGTTTCCGGACCCGATCCCCCAGGGCGGCAGCCAGGGCCTCCAGGGTGCCGTCACCGCCATCACCGATGGGCACCCGGGACACCCGGGCCTCGGGCCAGGCCCGTTGAATGGCACGGGCAGCGGCCTCACAGGCCTCCAGCGAGGAAAGGGCCTCCTTGAAGGCGTTGAAGGCCACCAGGATGTGCATGGTCAGGAGGGCGTGGAGCGCTCCGGGGGTTCATCTCCCGGAGGATCCGTTTCTCCGGTCGTGGGGGCCTTCTGGAGGTGGGGTGTTGGGGTAAGCCCCAGGATCTCGTCCACCTCCTCGCCGCTCAGGGTTTCGCGTTCCAGCAGGACCCGGGCCAGGGCGTGGAGTTTGTCCAGGTGTTGCTGGAGAATCTCGCGGGCCCGGGCCTCGGCCCGGAGCACGAAGGTCCGGATCTCCTGGTCAATGAGTCGGGCGATCTCCTCGGAATAGCTCCGTTTGACCCCCAGTTCACGGCCTAGGAACACCTCTTCCTCCACCTTGCCGAAGGTCACCGGCCCCAGTTTTTCGGACATGCCCCATTCGGTGACCATCTTGCGGGCCAGTTCGGTGGCCTGTTCCAGGTCGTTGGCGGCGCCCGTGGACACCTGACCGTACACCAGCTGTTCAGCCACGCGGCCGCCCATCAGGATGGCCAGTTGGTTCTCCAGGTACTCCCGGGGATAGAGGTGTCGGTCGTCGGTGGGCAGCGACTGGGTGACGCCCAGGGCCCGGCCCCGGGGCACGATGGTCACCTTGTTGATGGGGTCTGTGCCGGGCAGGAACCGGGAAACCAGGGTATGGCCGGCCTCGTGGTAGGCGATGCGTTGCTTTTCCTCGTCGGACATCACCAGGCTGCGCCGGGCGGTGCCCATGATCACCTTGTCCTTGGCCTCTTCAAAGTCTGCCATGGTGACCACATTCCGGCCGGCCCGGGCGGCCAGCAGGGCCGCCTCGTTCACCAGGTTGGCCAGGTCTGCCCCGGAGAACCCGGGGGTGCTGCGGGCGATCTTGGCCAGGTCCACATCCGGGGCCAGGGGCACCTGGCGGGTGTGGATCTTGAGGATCTCTTCCCGGCCCCGCACATCGGGCATGTCCACCACGATACGGCGGTCAAACCGGCCCGGACGGAGCAGGGCGGGATCCAGGATGTCGGGCCGGTTCGTGGCGGCCATGACCACGATGCCCTCGGAGGTGTCAAAGCCGTCCATTTCCACGAGCAGCTGGTTCAGGGTTTGCTCGCGTTCGTCGTGGCCGCCGCCGAGGCCGGCGCCCCGAAGCCGGCCCACGGCATCAATCTCATCAATGAACACGATGCAGGGGGCGTGGGCCTTGGCCTGTTCAAACAGGTCCCGCACCCGGGCAGCACCGACGCCCACGAAGAGTTCCACAAAGTCCGAGCCGGAGATGGACAGAAAGGGCACGCCGGCCTCGCCGGCCACGGCCTTGGCCAGTAGGGTTTTGCCCGTGCCCGGCGGGCCCAGGAGCAGCACACCTTTGGGAATCCGGGCCCCGAGTCGCCGGAACTTGTCCGGGTTCTTAAGGAACTCAATGACCTCCCGGAGTTCCTCCTTGGCCTCCTCCACGCCGGCCACATCGTTGAAGGTCACCTTGGGGCGGTCTTCGGCCAGGATCTTGACCCGGCTCTTGCCGAAGGTAAAGGCCCGGTTGGCCCCTCCCATTTGCCGGAACATGAAGAACCAGAAAAGAAGGATGAGCACGAGCCAGGGCAGATAGGTGAGGGCAATGTCCCACCAGATGGTCCGCTGGCGGGATTCCACGGGGATTCCCCGGGCCGTAAGGGCCTTCACGAAGTCCGGATCTTCAAAGGGCAGGCGGGTCTTGACGAACCGGGAGGTCTTGCCCTCCGGGCTGGCATAGGGTTCGGTGAGCTCGGCGTTGACCTCCAGGTCCGTGAGCACCACGCGTTTCACCCGGCCCTCTTCCACCAGTTGCTGGAAGGTGGTCAGGTCCACGGGCACCCGTTCGGGCTGGTTCCCGCCCATGAAGTGGATGGCGATCAAGACCACCAGGAACAGGGTGGACCAGATGAGCAGGGTGCGGGCGAATTCGGAGCGCCCCCGGGGGGTGGGTACCCTGGGCCGCTTTTTATCCACTGGCCTTCACCTCCTCGGATGTCAGTTCCCGAACATAGGGCAGGTTTCGGTACCGCTCGGCGTAGTCCAGGCCATAGCCCACCAGAAACCGGTCGGGTACCGAAAAGCCCACATACTTCACCGGCACCTCCACCACCCGGCGTTCCTTTTTGTCCAGCAGGACGCAGATCTCCAGGCTGGCGGGTTTGCGTTCCATGAGCAGTCGGTACAGGTAATCCAGGGTGATGCCGGTATCCACGATGTCCTCCACCAGGAGCACATGCCGGCCCTCAATGGGCTCGGAGAGATCCTTGAGGATCTTGACCTCGCCGCTGGACTCCGTGGAGCGGCCATAGCTGGACACGGCCAGAAAGTCCACGGCCACATCAAAGGGAATCTGGCGGACCAGGTCGGCGAGGAAGATGAAGGACCCCTTCAAGACCCCCACGAACAGGGGTTGTTTGCCCTGGTAATCACGGGTCAGTTGTTGGGCCAATTCCCGGATCCGACCCTGAATTTCCTCTGCGGTAATCAAATAGCCAGGGTTGGTCTTCATGGATTTTTCTCACCTCCATTTTCAGCCAGCGATCCCGCTGACCCCGGCGTTGCGCCTGGGCCACCCCGGGAATCCAGAGGATGCCGTGGGCGTCCTCCACCACCGGCAGCCAGGGGCGAACCCACTGGGGAACCCGACGGGTTTGGAGCAGCGTCTTCACCTTTTTCCAGTGTCCGGGTTGAACCTCCAGGCGATCGCCGGGTTGTATCGTTCTAATTGTAAAGGGCGGTCCGCCCACGGTATCCTCGGGCCAGCAGGCCTGAAGCGGCTCCTGGGGAGTACACGGGGGGGACGGGTGCCGGTGCAACAGCAGGTTCACCGGCTCCAGGGCCAGGCGAGGTCCTTCCCAGGTCTGGCGGGTGGGCAGGCGTGGGGGCAGCTGGCGTTCCCAGAGGATCCAGCCGAAGGAGCGGATCAACCGGCCGCTTCGCAAATCCAGACGACCCGAGGGGCAGTGGAGCAACCGCAGGAATTCCTCGGATTCGCGGTAGTTGGTACCCAGCACCTGGTAGGCGAACCACCGCTGGAGTACCCGGGGCAGGCGGGCCAGGTTCTCGGCGGGGAACACAGGGTTGCCGAAGAAGGTGTGGTCCACCAGCTGTTCCAGGGGGGGCAGGCGTTGGGCCAGGTCCTCTACGATCTCCTGGTTCAGCCGGGCTACAGCGAACAGGTGTTCCTGCAGACCCGGGAACCGTTCTTCCACCAGCGGGATCACCTGAAGCCGCAGGAAGTTGCGGGCCCTTTGGAGATCCTGATTGGTGGGGTCCTCCCGGAAGGGAATGCGTTCCTTCTGGAGGTAGGTGCGGATGGCCTCCCGTCGGATCAGGATGAGGGGGCGGATGTAGGGCAGGCGCACGGGCCGCAGGCCGGAGAGGCCCGTGAACCCGGCCCCCCGAAAGAGGTGAAAAAGAAGGGTTTCGGCAGCATCCGTGAGGGTATGGCCCAGGGCGATCCGGTGGCCGCCCCAACGGCGCAGGGTCTCCTCCAGGAAGGCCATCCGGGCGATTCGGGCCTGTTCCTCCAGGTTCTGACCCGGTTTCTTCTGCAAGGGCTCGGGAAGCCTCTGGCCGAAGAAGGGCAGGTGCAGGATCTCGGCCAGTTCTGCCGTGAAGTGGAGGTCGTCCGG
>CAZXAO010000129.1:0-5639 GCA_964638465.1 uncultured bacterium
GAAAAGTTCGTCCCCGAGGTCTCGCGACCCACCCGGGCATCGGAGACCACCACATACACCCGATCAATGGGCGAAGCGAAGGCGGTGTCGGTGGGCGGAAAGACCGCCAGGACCTGGGGCGCCTGCGTGTCGTACAGGAAGGTGGTGGTGTCGCGGGTGATGTTGCCCGCCCGGTCGCGGACCTCCAGGTAGGCAAAGTACCGGCCGTCGTCGGAACCATCGGTCTTGAGGGGTGGGATGGGGTTGTAAAACAGCATAGAGTCACCAAGGGGCTGGAGGTTGCCGGGCACTTCCCCGTTCGGACCCACCAGTTGCAGGGTGCTGGTGGAAGCACTGGGCCCTGAGAGATTGTCCACGATGTGCACCCGGAACCGCTCCACCTGCTTTCGCAGGGAGGAATCCGGCGGGTCCACCGCGAAGGAGGGAGGAGAGGTGTCAAACACGAACTTCAGGGAGTCCACCGTGGTGTTGCCCGCCGAGTCATACAGGGTGGCCTCCAGCGTGTAGAAGTCATCAAAGCCGCCCCCGGGCAGGAGGGGTTGGCTCAGGGCCAGGATCAGGGTGTCGGGATCGTGGAACACCACGGAGCCCGGCACCGAGGTTTCCCCGCGTTTCAGCACCAGGAAGGAGTGGGAGAAGTCCACACCGGCCAGATTGTCGTTGACGCGTACCCAGGCCCGCCGGAGGGTATCCACCTGGATGCTCCCATCGGCCGGGAAGGCATCCACTAAGGTGGGCGGCGTGCGGTCCACCACCACCCGGAGGGTTTCCGACGGCGCACTGGGGTTCATCACATCGTCAAAGGACACCACGAACAGGCGGTTGTCGCCGCCGGCGTATTCCACCGGGATGGCAAAGTGGCCGGTGATGGAATCCGCCACGGTGTCGGCGTAAAAGAGGTAGTTCTGATACAACCGGACCAGGTTCCCGGGTTCCGAGACCCCTTCCACCGTGTCGGCGGTGGACCGGGTGGGCGAGGGCAGCGGGAACACCGTGGGACGGGGCGGCGGCCGGTTGTCAATTTCTATGGGTGTGACCTCAAAATCCATGTCGCCCGACAGGGGGTCAATGGCCTTGATCACGGCATAGTAAGTGGAATCTGTGCCCTGGGACAGGAAGTGGCCCAGGTCGTTCTTGCCGTCAAACACGATGGCGTGGGACCCGCCGCTGAGCCCCACCGAGTCCAGCAGGGTGCGCACCAGGTGCGTCTGGTCAAAGTGGGTGGGGGAGTTGTAGATCCGGATGACCACATGGGCGGGCTCCGAAAGTTCAAACCGGAGGTCGGTGGCGTCAAACAGGAAGTCCTGGTTCTGGGGTGAGATCTTGGGCGGCGAGAAGTAGGCGTTGGACACCTGGGTGGGAACCGAGTTGGCAATGATCTGGCCCGTTTTGACGGTGGTGTTGTAGGCCTCGTCTTCCAGGAATACCTTGACATTGTAGGCGCCGTCCGGGAGCGGCCCCGGCCCCAGCAGGGTGAAGTAGGAGCCGTCGCCCCGGAACACCTCCATGAAGTTGGTGGCGAACACCTGGTTGCCCTGCTGGTCGTATACCTCGGCCGTGGCGTTGCCGGTGAAGGCGTAGATGCCGATGCGGGCCGAGTTGGCAATGGGGATCGGAGCCGGCCAGACCACGACGGTATCAAACCGGTTCGTGAGGTCGCCCACCCGGAAACTCAGGGGACCGGCGTCCCGGGGCAGGGTCACCGCCACCGCCTGCCCCCCCCAGTCCAGGAAGTAGAGCAACAGGTCCGAAGACATGTTGTTTTCCAGGAAGGTCGCATAGAGGTACACGGGGAAGGGCGGGAGCACGGGCGTGCGTTCGGGAATAAAGCGGTAGTAGGTGACCCCCGTGTCGTTCCATACCTCAAGGACCCCGATGAGGTTCGGCGGGAAGTACTGGGCGTAATTGGGTGGATAGGTGCCCGTGGCCTCAAACTGAATCCGGCAGTAATCGTCAATGCCGTTGTTGTCCGGGCTGAAGGGGTTGGGCTCAAAGGAGAGGTTCAGGATCTGGGGCAGGGTGGTATCAATGACCACCCAGAGGCCCGTGGTGTCGCTGAGGTTGCCGGCGGTGTCCTCGGCGGTGAACAGGAGCTGGATGGGGCCCTCGGGATAAGTGCCGCCGTCCCAGGTAAAGGTGTGGTGGCCGGTGGAGTAATAGGCGTGGTTCAGCAGGTAATCCGAGGTCCCCTCCACCCAGGCGGTGATGTAAGCCGGTTCGGAGACCGAAAAGCCGATGACGGTGGTATCCGCCACGCCGTCCCCATTTGGAGAGAAGGGGTTGGGGTTTGCTGAGAAGCCCGAGATGGTGGGTGGTGTCAGATCCTGGGCCCCCAGCAGACCGATCAACCCGGTAAAAATGAGCAGCAAACCCGCACGTCTCATTGCTCCACTCCTTTTTCTCCCTTAATAGTGGCGGTTCCTCAGGAACACCAGGTTGTCAATTTTGTATCGGCCATAATGGTCGTGAAACCCCACCCCGTTGGGATAGGTGCCCTCGGAGACGTATCCCTTCAGGGGATAGGGGGTGATGAGATACGCAATGAACTGCACGCCCTCCACGGAATCCCGCTGGGCCGGGGTCAACTCGCCCTGACCCGACCCGATCAACTGTCCACCGGCCTTGTAGTAGCGGAACAGGAAGAAGTCCACATGGGGGGAGAGCACCCGCTGGGTTTCCCCCGGATTCTTGGGATTGTAGGTGTACAGGGTGTCGTTGACCCAACGAATGCCGAAGAAATCATCGGTTTCCACCAGACCGTTGAGGTTTACATCGGCGGAGAACTCCAATTGTGGTGAGGTGGCCTTGGTGAGACCAAACTCCCCGGTCCCTGCAGGGTCCAGCCCCGCACTCTGCAGGTACTTCTCCAGCTGGTGGCTCACCTTGAGCCCTTCAATGCGGAGGTCCGCCAGGGCGGTCTCCCGTTGTTGCAGCCGCAGGTGGTTCATAAAAAAACTGGCGATCAGCCCCAGCACCAGGGCCAGGATCGTCACCGTGACCATGACCTCCACCAGGGTATACCCTGATGGATCACAGCGCCGATCCTTCAGGTGCCGGCTACTCATAGTCTGCCACCAGGGAGGTAAGGTACACATGGTGCAGGTTTCCGGAGGGATCCCGGTAGGCCACATCCACCTCCAGTTGCACGGTTTCCTTCTGGAGCGGGGAAAGGGAGACCCTCACCTTCTTGACGAACCGGACATTCTGCGTCAGGGTGGTATCCGTTTGCTCAATGGGGGCCCAGTCGTTTTCCTTGAGCAGGGTCATCCAGTGGTCGTAGCCGTAGGTTCGCAGGGTTTCTATTTCCTTCTGGGCCAGATTGGAGGCTACAGAAACCCCGCTCGCAAAGGCGGAAGTGCGGACGCTGGCGATCATCAGATTCAGGAAGCCGAGAAGGGCAACCCCCAGGATGAAAAAGGCCAGAAGAACCCCGAAGAGGGAGTATCCCTGGTCCTCCCTCCAGAGGATGCTCAGGGCCTTCCGACCGATTCCACCCTTCATCGTTGTGAGACCATGGGCTCGTGGAGCACCGGGGTCACAAAGATCATCAACTCGGTTTTATCGTTCGTGTGGGCTGTGTAGGTGAAGAACTTGCCCACCAGGGGGATGGAAGAGAGGAAGGGAATCCCCTTCTTCACCTCACCTGTCTTGTTCCGATGAATGCCCCCGATGACCACGGTTTCGCCGTTCTTGACCAGAAGTTTGGTTTTCACCTCCGAGGACAGGATGATGGGTTCCCCGGCAGCCGTGGCCTCACCCGAGAGGTCACTCAACTCCGGATGAAGTTCCAGAAAGATGCCCGAATCCGGAGTGATATGGGGAGTGACCGTGAGTTTCAGGGCCACATCGTAGAACTTGATCACCCGGTTGCCGGCCAGGTCCAGGGTGATGATGGGGATCTTTTTGCCGTCCAGTACCACGGCGGTCTCGTTGTTGCTCACGATCACCGAGGGCTCGGAGATGATCTCCGCCTTCTCTTCGTTTTCCAGGGCCGTCAGGATGGCGTCAATGTTGATGCCGGAACGCAGGGTGCCGAAGCTGAAGATCCCCTGGGGGGTCCCCGCCCGATTGATGACCTTGGCCCTCCAGTGGTACGGGGTGGTGGGGTTCTGGCTCCCGGCGATCCAGTGGATTCCCAGTTCCTGGGCGGTTTTCCGATCCACCTTTACGATCCGGGCCTTGATGAGCACCTGGGGGGTGGGCTGGTCAATCCTCTGCAGGATGCTGGCCACCTGCTCCAGGCGGTCTTCGGTGTCCCGGACCACCAGCGAGTTGGTGCGTTTGATCACCTTGACCGAGCCCTGATCGCTGAGCAGACCCTCAATGGACGCCCGGACATCCTCGGCCTTGGCGTACTTCAGGTGGAACACCCGGGTGGTGAGTTGCGTGGTGGTACGGAGTTGCTGCAACTCCTCCAGGGTCATCACCTTGATGAGATCCTCCTCCTCCAGGGCCGCCAGACCATTGGTCTCCAGCAGGGCGTACAGAGCCTCTTTCCAGGGAAGGTTGTGGAACTCCACCGTCACCTTCCCCTGGACGCCTGGTGTGGTGATGATGTTGGTATTGGCAACCTTGGCAATGGCCCGCAGCACCGTGTGGATGTCCGCACCCTCCACACTCAAACTGATGCGGGGCATTTGAGAAAAGAGCAAAAGGCTCAAAACCAAAGCCTTCATGACGACCTCCCTTTCTTCCCTTTGGCTTTACTCTTCTCCATAGAGAGCACGATTCTGCGGGGAATCCCCTTGTCCTTCACATAGAACACCGCGCTCCGGCTGGTGATGGCCAGCACGACACCGTTGCTGACCGGATCGCCCTTTTTCAGGATGAAGCCCGGCTTATTGGCCTCCTGGAGCAGGGCGTAGCGTTCACCGTTCTCGCCCTCAATGATGCCCACGAGTTCCCCCCGCAGGGGGTTGAAGAGGGTATCCTCGGTTTCCTGCTGGAACCAGGGGGTGAAGGGATCCCGCTGAGTCTTGGGCTGGAAGGTGGTAAAGACCTCGGGCCGCTTGGCGGCTCCCCGGGCCGTGGCCAGAGCCACGATCACCGTATCCCCCTTGCGTTCCACGGTGTAGGGCAACGAGTCCGAAAGGTCAATCACCACCCGGGCCACCCGTTGGGGCTGGGTCTGGAACTGGGACCCCCGGATGGCCAGGATACCGGCTGCATCCCGCACGGGGTACCGGCGTTTCGGCAGCCGATAGGTGGCGTCCAGAAAGTCCAGGACCAGCATCCTGGGAGTGGTTCGGGAAAGCCACAGGGTCTCATACCCGGCGACGCCCGGGGCATAGATCTTGACCAGGAACCGCCCCTCGGCCCACTGGGTGGACAGGGAGGCCACGGTCCCCGCCGTCAGGGGGGTGGTTCCCAGAACGAGCAACAGGATGAGCCGGGCCCTCATCGGTTCCCTCCCTTTTGGGCGACGGTGGGACTCGTGGCAGCGGGGGTCTTGGTGAAGGCGTAGGTCTTGAGGGTAAACTGGGCAGTGACCGTGTAAATGGCGTTCTCTTCCGTTTGTTGACCTTCCTCACCCTGGAGGCTGAGGATTTCCAGGTTTTCCACGGTGATCAGCCGGGGCGCATTGGCCAGCATGGCCAGGAAGGTCCCCAGCTGATGGAAGGTGCCTGTGACCTTCATGT
>CAZXAO010000130.1:0-5607 GCA_964638465.1 uncultured bacterium
GAAGTGCACGGTGAAGCTGGTGAGGGCAGGGGTGGTGCTGGCCGTGCCGGCGGTGTTGATGAAGGCCAGGTCCGAAGCAGGCGACCAGGTCATGGCCTGAAGTGCATCCGGATAATCCCCCAGGTTCGTGGTGTTGCCCGTGATCTCCAGGGTTCCGAGTTTGTAGTTTCCTGCTGCAATGGTGTTCTTCCCCTGGATCAGGGCCAGAACGGCCTGGTTGGTGGCGCCGTCTGTGTTGTTGTACAGGAAGTACAGCGTGTCCTGCGTCTGGTCGTTCCAGGTGCTCTGATCGCCCTGGGCATCGGTGATCAGGAAATCGGTGGAACTCGCGCCCACGGGCACCACAACACCCCCCAACTCCGAGGTGGTGTTGAAGTGCACATCCACCTGCACGACCTCACAGGACACCAGGTACAGGTCGTGCAGGGTGTCGCTGGACCCGGCCTTGGTGAACCATACACCGTCCTGGGCCAGGAGGGGCACAGCGGCAACCAGCACAATGAGGCTGGCAACCCACTTTTTCATAGCAACCTCCTTGGGTTGTTTAGACCCGACACGGAAAGGATGGGGAACCCTGTCCCCTGAAGGGAACCGAAGGGACTTCCTTGAACCCCCACAAGAATGGTGGTGTTGTTCCCGAAAAAGGACCCGCCCATGACTAAGTTCATTACTTCCCTCCGCCCCTTCCTCCCGGAGCATAGGTTTCAAAAAGGTGCACTGCTCCATTATATAGGCCACGGTCGGCTGCGTGTCAAGGCCGGCGGAATCCGCAGCAAACCTATGGGTCCCGTGTTCCCCGGCGATGCCCCCAGGGCACCGCCCCGCTCTCCCGCCCTTCACCCACCTGGTCCATCCCGAACACCGACTCCCTTTTCACAGAAAAGAGCCGGTGGCTCAGGGCCACGAGGTCCTGGTCGTTGACCCGCTCGTCCCGGTTGACATCGGCCCGGTCCAGGGGCTCCGGGGCGGGGCCGTGTGCGTAGAGATAGGCCGCCAGGGTCTCCAGGTCCAGAGCGTCCACCCGGCCGTCACCGTTGACATCCCCAATCCGGAACCCGGGTGCCACGGGGGAGAAAAACCCACCTTCCAGCAGGAAGGTAGCATTCCCGGCCCCCGGGGTCTCCAGCAGGCCCAGGACCCCGTGCAGGGCGTAGGAAGTGCTCCGGGCTGTGTGCCCTGCCGTGGCCAGGGCCTGCCGTTGCATCTCAGGGGCCTGGCCCCAGAGGAACATCGCCGGCAGGACGACTGTCACAAGACGGGCGTACTTCATGGCTCCCCCCGCAACCGGTTGAGGGCCTCCAGAACCCGCCGGACCTCGGGATGGGGCGGAGATTTGGGATCCGGGGCCTGGTGGGGCCTCGTATAACCCTTCCGCACCCCAATGGCCATCCAGTGGAAGGTGATCTCCGGGTCTCCCTGGGCTGAGGCCACCTCAAAGCCCCGGGGCCCTACCCGGGTCAGGTACAGGGCACTCCATCCCCCCACGGGGGTTACGGTCACGGTGATGTCGTCCCGCTCGGAGACCTCTTCGGAGAACCACGCAGGAAACTGGACGATGGCCCGTCCTTTCTGCAACCGGGCCGTGCCGCGGGCAATGAGTTCCTGCCGTTGGGCCAGGGGGGCCGTGAGCGCCTCGTAGGTCCCGTCCCGGGTCTTTCGCCAGGTGCTCCAGCCCGTCCGGGCAAAGGCCTCTCCGTAGGGTTCAAACTCAAACTGGAGTACGGAGTACCGCTGGCCCCCTCGGGAGATGTCCCAGTAGAACTGGGCCAGAGGCCCCTGATTGTAACTCGTCAGATAGAGGGCGGGCGAGGTGGTCTGGGCATTTGGCCAGCCGGAGTGGATCAGAAGTCCGGTGTAGGTTCCCCAGGCCACCACCCCGGTTTCGCCGTCAAAGCGACCCCCGATGGATCCGGCGTTGTCATCCAGAGGCACAGCGCGGGCATCCACCCCCAGGGCGTAGACATCCGGTCCTCCGGCTTCGGCATAGGCCTTCACCCCCACGAGGGTGTTGGCAGAGGTCCCGGTGATCTGGCCCCTGAACTCCCCCACCGTGTATTCCTGATCACTGGGAAGCGCTCCCTCACCGGTCAAGGAGGCCTGGAGGGCCTTGGCCCCGGGGGAGTTCGTCGGCACCTGGACCCCCACGGCCACGCCCACGGAACGGTACGCGTTTTGCACCCGGAAGGCACCGGCGCAGGCATAGCCGTTCTCGTTGCTGGCCGTGGCCTGGAGCCCCTGGGCGGTATCGCCGGCGCTCTCGGCCCGGGCCACAAGGCCGACGGCTCGGGCGTTGGCACTATAGGCCTCCGCCTGGAGTCCGGTACTCCGGGCCCCGGCCCCCTCGGCCCGGCTCCAGAGTCCCAGCACCTGATCGTCACTGGAGTCTCGGGCCAGGAAGATCCCACCCAAGGCGGGCCCGTCGGAGGGGTTGGACACCTCGGCGCGAACTCCCACGGCCGTGTCGGCGCCGGTGGAGGCCGCCTGGCGGACCAAGGTCCAAAGCCCCACCTTGGGCCCGGTGCCGTAGGGGAGAATCTGAAAGGCCCCGGCGATGGCAGGCCAGGTCCCGTTGTTCCACGCCCGGGTGTGCAGGCCCCAGGTGGTATCCATCGTTCCAGCAGAGCGGACGAGGAGGCCATAGTGTTGGCCGGTACCGGAGAGATAGGATTCAAACCATCCCCCGATGGCCTGGCCGGCCCCGTTGTTCCGGGCATAGCCCCGAACCCCCACGCTGGGTTCGGCGGCGCCGCTGGGGGCCACGGCAAACCCATAGACGCCGTAGCGGGGCCCGGTGCCGTAGGGCAGGGCGTAGAAATAGCCCCCGTAGGCGGTCCCATTGGAAAGATTCAGGGCTCGTCCCAGAACTCCGTAGGCCATTGAGGTCCCCTGGGCCTGAGCCTGGGCATAGACACCGTAGGCGGTGCCTCCACCGGCCTCCACCACGAACTGGCCGGCCATGGCGCCCCCGGTGCCCGTGTTCTGGACCTGGGCTGCCAGCCCCTGGATTGCGGACCCCAGAGACGCCTGAGCGTCCACGGCCAGGGCCGCCCCGGGATCCTGCAGGGTAACCTGCAGGGTTTCTGCCCGGGTCTGGTTGAGGTAACGGGCGTCCAGGGTCAGGGTATCCAGGGGGGTGAAGGCGGCGGTATCCGCCCGAAGGCTATGCAGGGCATAGGCCACCGAGGCCAGGGGGGTTCGGGGGGTCAGGGGCTCGTCGCCCACCTGGAGTTCCAGATACAGGGCCGGTTCCTGGAACAGGGAGTCGGGCAGGGGACGAAGGGAGCCCAGGAGGACATGGAAATAGCCCCGATCCACGACCACCTGGGGATGGGTTTCCGTCCAGAGGCAGGTGCCGCCGGTCTGGGTATTCCATAAAGAGAAGGTGATCTCCAGGGTATCGGAGAGGGCGGTGGAATCCTGGGCATTCATCAGGAAGCCCGAGTAGTGGAGTGTTTGGGGTACCCCGGTACGGAGATCCCCTCCGGAGATCCCCAACCCTATGACCAGCCAAGCAATCCATACCCCCATCATGATGCACCTCCGGTTGGATCCGTTTCCAATCATAAAGGAGCCTGGAGAGGTTAGAGAAACCTGGTTAGGAGGGGCTACAAAACAAAAACGCCCCGACCGGGGTAGGGCCCGATCGGGGCGTTTGGGTATTCAAAGGGAGCCCGGGCTGCGACCTACTCTCCCACCCCCTTGCGGGGGCAGTACCATCGGCCCTGGCGGGCTTAACTTCCGTGTTCGGAATGGGAACGGGTGTGGCCCCGCCGGTATGGCAGCCCGGGAAACAGGGTTTCCCATGTTTCCGGCAAATGCCGGGATAAAGCCGTTTCTCCTCGTTTGAGGAGAAGAGGAAGAAGGATTGAGAAGGTGATTAAGCCGCTCGGCCGATTAGTACGGCTCGGCTCCACCGGTTGCCCGGCTTCCACCTGCCGCCTATCGACCCGGTCGTCTTCCGGGGGCCTTAGCCCTGGGGGCAGAGCCCTCAGGGCGGGGCACCTTATCTTGGGGCGCGCTTCCCGCTTAGATGCTTTCAGCGGTTATCGCCTGGGAGCGTGGCTACCCTGCTGCGCCGCTGGCGCGACGACAGGTACACCAGAGGCTCCCCCACCCCGGTCCTCTCGTACTAGGGGCAGCCCCCCTCAAGTGCCCTACGCCCACGGCGGATAAGGACCGACCTGTCTCACGACGGTCTAAACCCAGCTCACGTAGCGCTTTAATGGGCGAACAGACCAACCCTTGGGACCTTGTCCAGCCCCAGGATGCGGTGAGCCGACATCGAGGTGCCGAACCGCGCCGTCGATGTGAACTCTCGGGCGCGACTAGCCTGTTATCCCCGGGGTACCTTTTATCCGCTGAGCGACGGCCCTTCCACACGGAACCGCCGGATCACTAGGCCCGGCTTTCGCCCCTGCTCGGCCTGTCGGCCTCACAGTCAACCCCCCTTATGCCCTTGCACTCATCGCACGGTTCCGTCCGTGCTGAGGGGAGCTTTGGACACCTCCGTTACCTTTCAGGAGGCCACCGCCCCAGTGAAACTGCCCGCCAAGCGCTGTCCCTCCGGCTGCTTCTGCCGTGGGGTTAGTGCCTCGACACACCGAGGGTGGTATTTCACTGGCGCCTCCACCGGAGCTGGCGCCCCGGCTTCGCAGGCTCCCACCTATGCTACACACGATGTGCCAAGACACAACGCCAAGCTGCAGTAAAGGTCCACGGGGTCTTTCGGTCCCGCCGCGGGTACCGCGTATCTTCGCGCGGACTACAACTTCGCCGAGCCCCCCGTTGAGACACCGGCCCAGTCGTTACACCATTCGTGCAGGTCGGAACTTACCCGACAAGGAATTTCGCTCACCTTTCTCCCGGCCTTTCGGTCCGGGGGTGGACCATCTCTTCATCCGGCCTGCTGGAGGTCCTGCCACACCCGCTCCAGAGCGGGGCGGTTCTGGGTGTTCATGGTCCTGGCAATCCGAAGGATTTCCAGGAGTCCTTCACGGGTCAGGTGCCTTCCCTGACGCATCAAGAGGAGGATGCGCCGGAACTTCAGGAAGTCCACCTGCTTCTGGGTCTTGAGGGGATGACGCTCAAAGAACGCCACAATCCGCTCCAGACACTCCAGCTTCCGTACCCGGTACGCGTATCGATCGCCGTGGTTTCGTCGAACCACACCACAGCCGAAGAAGCGTTTAAGGGCATAGAGGACGGTGCGGTCCCTTTCGTGCTGAACCACGACGAATTCTGGGAGCACCTGGTATCCGGTTTGCATTTCCGGATGTCGCTGGATTCCCACATAGAAGCACCCTTCTCCGTCGGTAAATCCCACGACCCAATCGGCGGACAGTTCCATGAACACACCTCCAAACTGGCCGGATGCCTGGCGTATGGCCTCTGAGGATCCCCTACCCGGGATGGGCAGGGTTTCCTGCGGGTTGCCCAATCCCTGTCATTGTTACGGGCCCGCCCACGGGGGCAGCCTCGTAGACAGGGCTCTCAGGGGTTCCCCGCATACAGCCAGGTATTGCCCTGCAGTTTACCCTGCAGGCAGGCAGCACGGCTACCTTAGGACCGTTATAGTTACGGCCGCCGTTTACCGGGGCTTCGGTTCGG
>CAZXAO010000131.1:0-2407 GCA_964638465.1 uncultured bacterium
ACCCGTGGTGGTCAACGACTATCCAGGCTTCGTGGCCAACCGGATCCTCATGCCAATGATCAATGAGGCCATCTATGCCCTGATGGAAGGGGTGGCCGACCGGGATGCCATTGATACCGTGATGAAACTCGGGGCTAACCATCCCATGGGTCCCCTGGCCCTGGCGGACCTCATCGGCCTGGATGTGGTGCTCTTTATCCTGGAGGTGATGCACCGCGATCTGGGGGATCCCAAGTACCGGCCGGCTCCGCTGTTGAGGAACATGGTAGCCGCGGGCCTCCTGGGCCGGAAAACCGGCCGGGGGTTCTACGATTACAGCAAATAACCCTTCCAGGCTCCCACAGGAGCCGGTGAAACCTTGGCACGCAGTGTAAGGGGCAACACCCAAAAACCCCGCTTTGACTGGCCTTTCATCACCCTGGCCAGTCTGAGCCTGGCGGTCCTGTTTTTCCTCCTCTGGGAACTGGTGCAACACGAGTTCTTCTACACCACGGATCCCGCTACCCTTCATGTGCTCTTCATCACCCGGGGGATCGCCATCGCCGTGGTCCTGGCCCTGTGGGCCGCCTGGTATGTGCACCGATCCCGTGAGCGGCTGCTGGAAGCCCTGGCCGAGTCCGAGGAACGGTACCGCACCATCGTGGAACTCGCCCAGGATGCCATCGTGCTGTACGACCCCGAGGGCCGGGTGGTGGACTGGAACAAACGGGCCGAGGAGATCTACGGGTACCCCCGGGAGGAGGTGCTGGGCCGATTTCCCCCCTATATTGAAACCCCCGAAGAGTTCCGGAAGATGCTCCAGGCGGTGGCCTCGGGGCAGGTGATCCGCCGCCGCCACGAGAAACGCCGTGACCGCTCAGGCCGGATCCGGGAGGTGGTGGTGGCCCTGGCCCCCCAGGCCGCCGAGCCCAACGGCAAGGTCCAGATCCTGGAGATCGCCCACGACATGACGGAATTCCTGGAAATCCAGCGGCAGATCTCCCACATGGACAAGATGGCCACCTTAGGCCAGCTGGTCTCCGGGATCGCCCATCAGTTGAACACACCCCTGGCCTCCATCCTGCTGCTGACCCAGATGATGGAGGAGGAGTGCGAGGGAGCCCCTGCGGAGTTCCAGGAAAACCTCCGCAAGATTGAAAAACAGGTCAAGTTCTGCAAGCAGACGGTGCAACGCCTCCTGAGCCTGGCCCGGCCTTCCGTGAGCACCCGCTCCTGGGTGGACCTCCGGTCCATCGTGGAGGACCTCTTTGTGATCTACGACAAGGAGTTCCGTAAGCGGGGGATCCGGCCGCGGCTGGTCTGCGAGTGTGAGGAGGCCGAGGTGTACGCCGACCCCAACGAGATGGAACAGGCCCTCCTGAACCTGATCCACAACGCCCTGGACGCCATGCCCGAGGGCGGCGAACTCACCGTGCGGTTCCGGAGCGACGACTGGTATGTGACCGTAGAGGTGGAGGACACGGGCGTGGGCATGGACTCCGAGGTGCAAAAACGCATCTTTGAGCCCTTCTTCACCACCAAGGGCTACGGGAAGGGCACGGGACTGGGCCTGGCCATCGTCAAACGCATCGTGGAAGACCACAACGGCGAGATTCGGGTCAAAAGCGAGAAGAAAAAGGGCACCACCTTTATCCTTCGTTTGCCGAGGGAAGCGAATGAAAACGCCGAAACGCGTGCTGATCGTTGAAGACGACCGCACCATGGCCGAGGCCCTGGTGCAACTCCTGGGAAAGCACGGGTATGCCACCCGGGCCGTGGCGTCGGCCGAAGAGGCCCTCCGGGTGCTGGAACGAGACCCCGATTACCACGTGGTCCTCACTGACCTGGTGCTCCCGGGCATGGACGGGATGAAACTGCTCACCCGACTCAAGGAGACCTATCCTCACCTGGAAGTGGTGATCATGACAGGCTATGGTACCATCCGTTCAGCAGTGGAGGCGATGAAACTGGGTGCCAGCGATTACATCACCAAGCCCTTTGACAAGGACGAGCTGCTTAAGGTGCTGGGCCGCATCTTCAAGATGAAGAAACTGGAACAGGAGGTGGAGGAACTCCGCAGCGAGATCGCCCGGAGCGCCTCGTTCCAGGGAATGGTGGGCAAGAGCAAGGCCATGCAGGAGGTGTTCCTGAAGGTAAGCGCTGCGGCCAACACCGACGCCCCGGTGCTCATCATCGGCGAGAGTGGAACCGGAAAGGAACTGGTGGCCCGGGCGATCCACAACCTGTCGTACCGCCGGCAGGGGCCCTTCGTGCCCGTGAACTGCGGTGCCCTGCCCAAGGACCTGGTGGAGTCCGAACTCTTCGGCTACAAGAAGGGAGCCTTCACCGGGGCCATGACGGACTCCATCGGCCTGTTCCGGGCAGCCGACGGGGGCACCCTGTTCCTGGACGAGATCGTAGAGATGTC
>CAZXAO010000131.1:2417-5602 GCA_964638465.1 uncultured bacterium
GAGGCCCAGGTCAAACTCCTCCGGGCCATTGAGGACAAGAAGATCCGTCCCCTGGGCGGCACCCGCGAGGTGCCCGTGGATGTCCGCATCCTGGCGGCCACCAACCGGGACATCCAGAAGGCTCTGGACGAGGGACAGTTCCGCGAAGACCTCTTCTTCCGCTTCGTGATGCACATTGAGATCCCTCCGCTCCGGGAACGCAAAGAGGACATCCCCATCCTGCTGGAGCACTTCATCCAGAAGTTCAACCGCATTTATCGCCGCCAGGTGGAGGGCGTGGAACCCGAGGCCCTGGAGGTGCTCATGTCCTACCCCTGGCCAGGCAATGTTCGGGAACTGGAAAACACGGTGGAAGGCCTGTATGTGCTGGGCCTCCGACGCATCATCCGGGTGACGGACCTGCCCCTGCACATCCGCAAACGGGCCGACCTGGGGGTGGCCCCCACCGGCGCCATGTCCATCCGGGAACTGGAAAAGGAGACCATCCTGCGCGCCCTGAAGATGGCGGGTGGCAACAAGTCCAAGGCCGCCAAGATTCTGGGCATCAGCCGGAATCGGCTGTACCGCAAACTCAAGGCCTACGGCCTGGAGGAGTAGGGTGAATTCTTCGCTCTGGCTCCTGACCCTCGGCCTCCTGGCCCTGCCCTTCCACGCCGGAGAACGCCTGGCATTCTCGGTCAAGTTCGGCGTCATCCCCGCAGGCCGCCTGACCCTGGAGGTCACCGATGAAACCGTGACCCCACAGGGCGATACCCTGCTGGAATTCCAGATGGAAGCCCGGACCCGGGGGCTCTTCAACGCGGTGTTTCGGGTGCACGATCGGATCCGGTCCCGGGTGGTGGTCCCGCCTTTTGCCAGCCTGGAGTACGAGAAACACCTGGAGGAGGGAAGATACCGGGCCCACCGTCGGATCCTCTACGACCCGGTGCACCAGTGGGCCCTGTACGAGAACGGCGATACCCTGCCCACACCCCCGGGGGCCCTGGATCCCCTGGCCCTGTACTACTACCTCCGGACCCTTCCCCTGACGGCAGGGGAGACCCTGCGGGTGCCCTACCATGTGGATCGGGAGAGCACCTGGCTGCGCATCTATGTGGACCACCAGAAGACCTTCCGGGGCCGCGGACCGGTGTGGATCCTTCGGTCCGACCTCAAGGCCTCGGGCATCCTGAAGCAAGGAGGGGATTTCGTGCTCTGGCTTTCCGATGATGCCCGACGGCTCCCCCTGAAACTCCAGACCGCCCTCTCCTTTGGTTCCATGGTGGCGGTTCTGGAACGCACGGAGGGAACGGCTCCATGAGGATCGCCCCCTGGCTCCCCTATGTGGCCCTTTACCTGGGGGCAGGCCTGGGGGCGAACTACCTGCTGTTCCCCGGAATTCCCCACCGTCAGGGTCCCGTTTGGGGTGTTGTCCTCGGGGTGAATCTGGGATTCCTGGCCCTGGTCCCCTGGATCGGCGAAGGGCTGCACCGGAAGGCCCAGGCCCTGCCCCTGACGCCCGGGGCCCAGCGGCGGCTCGTGGCCTGGCTGGAGACCTCCATGCTGACAGTGCTGACCGTGACGGCGGCTAACCTGGTGGTGGCTCTGCAGGGCCGACCGGAGGGGGGCGAATCCCTTCTGGCTCTGGGGCTTTTCCTGCTCCTGTGGCGTTTGCGGAGGTGGCTCGGATGAGGATCGGCGTGATCGGAGATGCCCACTTCGGGGCCCGGGCCTTTGCAGCCACCGAGGGGGAGCGGCGTCGCAGTTTCCTTCGGTTTCTCAAGGAACGGGCTCCCGGGTTCCAGAGCCTGGTAATCCTGGGCGATCTCTTTGACTTCTGGTTTGAGTACGGCGCCGTGCTGCCCTCTGGCTTTGAGGATGTGCTGTGCGGACTTCGGGAGGTGGCCCGACGGATGCCCGTGTACTTCCTGCCCGGCAACCACGACCTGTGGGTGGGACCAGGACTCGAGCGTGCCGTGCCCGGTCTTCGGGTGGTACGGCGGGGCCTCTTCCTCACCCTGGGGACCCGGCGCATCTGGATGGTGCACGGCCACGAACTCTCCCGGGACTGGGGCGCCCGGCTGGTGCACGCCGTGCTGGGCAATCCGGTGGCCACCGCCCTGTACCGGTGGGTCCATCCTGATCTGGGCATTGCCCTGGCCCGCTGGGTGGCGCTGATGTCCAGGCTCCGGGAGGCCGAGGACGCCGAGGTGCTCCGCCGGAAGATCCTGAGCCGGGCACCGGAAGGCTACGACCTCGTGGTCATGGGGCATTACCATCTGCCCTTCGTAGGCCGTCGGGGCCAAACCACGGTGCTCGTCCCGGGGGACTGGCTCCTGCACCGCATCTACGCTGAGATCACCCCGTACCGGTTGATCCTCTGGGACTTTGCCCGGGATCGCCAGATCGCCGAGTTTCCCTACCCGTAGACCCGTTGATCCGTGATCGTTTTGGCAGGTTGGCCCGGGCTGCAAAGGTCCGTTGGGCTGTGCGACCCGGATTCCACCCTTCTCACCCCCTTCGGCAGTTGAACACGGCTTTGCTCCTTTCCACGGGCGGGATGAGATCCCCCGGGTTCACCCTGGCAACCTTCGGGATGCCCCGAGGGCCCACCCCACGGGATTTCCGGAGAAAATCCCGTGGGGTGAGCCCTGTAGGAGCGGCTTCAGCCGCGACCCTTTTCAGCCTGGGACAACCTCCACCGCGACGGTGTGCTTCCGTCCAGGTGTAGGAAAACGGTGCCAGGGCACCGCACTCCAAAAAGCCCCGGAGAGAGCGAAGCGAAGTTTGACTTCGTTGGGGGCTGGGGGTTGTTCTTGAGGAGCCCCGGTCCATAGAGCCCGAAGGGAGGAAAGTGGTGCCGGGAGCACCACACTCCAAAAATATGGGGTACGGCGGCCCGTGCCGCTTTTGGAGTGTGGCGACCTGTCGCCGCTTTGGTTGTAAGAAAGCGGTGCGAGCGCACCGCACTCCAAAGAAACTCGTTTCCCCCTTGCAACACACCAGACGGTGGATTTCTTTCCTGCTCCGGGGTCCCCCCGGGATTTTCTCCGAAAATCCCGGGGGGGTGGACTGTGGGGTCCCCGATGCGGTTTTCGGAGAAAACCGCATCGGGGTGGGTTTCGCCCCTAAAGGGGCTCCTACGGAAGAGGAACTACGGGGGGAGACCGTATCTCTACCCCTGTAGGAGCGGCTTTAGCCGCGAT
>CAZXAO010000132.1:0-5557 GCA_964638465.1 uncultured bacterium
CACCATCTGGGTTTCCTGGTGGATTTCCTCAGGCTTGATCCTGGTCCTGGCGGGCCTTCTCCGACCGGTGATTCCCCTGTTCCAACGATTGCAACACCTGTTTTTCTGGGGTCTGGTGCTCTTTCCCCTGCTGTCTGCTCAGACCATGAACTACCACTACTTCCGCATCCAGAAGCGTCCTCTGGGCTACACCACCGCGCATCTGAGCCTCACCGTGCTGACCATTGGCCTGAACCTGGCCCTCATCTTCGGGTTCCACATCGGCGTTGAGGCTCTGCTCATGGGCAACATCCTGGCAATCCTCCTGGTACTTCCCTGGCTCTGGCGCCTTACGGTGGACGGCCGGATGGCCCTCCGGCCCCTCCGGTACGACCTGGATCTCTTGAAAAAGGCTGTTCGCTACGGCATCCCTCTGGCCCTCGGCAACCTATCCAACTGGATCCTGCACCTCTCAGACCGATTCCTGCTGGAGTACTTCCTGGGCTTTGCTACGGTGGGCGTGTACGCCACCTCCTACTTTCTGGCAGAACGGGCCATGATGATCCTGGTGAACATCTTGTTCCTGGGCTACTGGCCCTTCATCGTCCGCCTCTGGGAGGAGCAGGGGCCGGAGGCCACCCACCGGGCGTACCGTCACCTCCTCAGCACCTATCTGGTCCTGGGAACCCTGGCGGTCTTCTTCCTGGCCTTTTTTGCCCACGATGTGCTCCGGATCCTCCTGGGCAAATCCTTCGTCGGCGGCTATGTCATCGTCCCCTGGGTGGCCATGGGCTTCCTGCTCTTTGGCCTTCAGCAGTTGTTCCAGACCGGTCTGATCGTGCACAAGACCACCCGCCCCGTAGCAGGCTCCATCTTTGCCGCTGGCCTCCTGAACATCGGACTGAATGTCCTGATGATCCCCAGGATGGGCATGGTGGGGGCAGCGGTGGCCTCCTTTCTCTCATACCTGGTGCTGAACCTGCTGATCTTCCTCTTCAGCCGTCGCCGATTTCCGGCGGGTCTCCCCGCCCGTTTCTGGTGGGGATACGTCCTGGGCATTCTTCCCCTGGGTGTGCTCATCACCAGCCGATTCCGCTGGGAACCCCGCCTGCCCCTCTGGGAGTGGTACACCCTCGCCCTCCTGGCCCTTGCCCTGTTCTTTGCTCTCCTGCACCTCACCGGCGAACTGCGGCTCCGGGATCTGGGATCCCTGCTCTTGGACCGTGTACGCCAGCGGAAAAGTGGACCCCCAGCACCGTGAGGGCTACCCCTGAGAAAGCCCAAGAAACTCCCGCAACTGCTGGAGCTCTTCGGTGGTCAGAGGACGCCAGTGGGCCGGGGGAAGATCGGGATCCAGCCGCAGCGGACCCAGGGCCACCCGCTTCAGGTAGGTCACCCGACGACCCACTGCACCAAAGAGCCGTTTGACCTCGTGGTAGCGGCCCTCCAGGAGCACCACCCGGTAGTTTCGGGGAAGCCCCGTGGGCTCCACCCGGTGGAACCGCGCCCGGGTACCGTCCCGCAGGGAAACCCCTTCCAGAAGTCGCTTTACCTGAGAGGCGTCCAGGGCTTCGTCCAGGGTCACCAGGTACTCCCGGGGCACCCGCCGCCGGGGGTGAAGCAACCGCTGGGCCAGGGGACCGTCGTTGGTCAGGAGCAGCAACCCTTCCGTGTCCCGATCCAGGCGACCTGCGGGGAAGATCCCCCGCCGTCTCAGGTCCTCGGGCAGCAGGGTGAGCACACTGTCCTCCCCGACCGTGGAGGAAACCCGGCCCCCGGGCTTGTTCATCATGAGGTAGACCCGGGCCTCGTAAACCAGGGGTTCGCCGTCCACCTCCACCCGGTCTCCGGGCTTCAGGTGGTACCCGGGATCGTGGATCAACAGGTGGTTCACCCGGACGCGCCCCCGCTGGATGATCCTTCGGGCCTCGCTACGGCTGTACCGCCCGGAACGGGCCAGGTATCGGTCTAATCTCATGCGCGACGGAGCAGGCGAAGGGCCTCTTCCACCACCCGCTCAGGGGTAAACCCGAAGTGGCGATACACCTCGCGATAGGGGGCCGACTTGCCGAAGGTGGTCATTCCGATCACCCGGCCTTCCAGGCCCACATAGCGGTACCAGGGCTCGGGCCGGGCCGCCTCTATGGCCAGGCGGGCACGGACCTCCGGAGGAAGCACCTGGCGCCGGTAGGCCTCGGGCCGCTCCTCAAAGAGTTCCCAGGAAAAGAAGTTCACCGTGCGCACCCGTACCCCCTGTTCCACCAGCCGGTGGTGGGCCTCCAGGGCCACATGCACCTCGGAACCCGAGGCCATTAACAGGAGTTCGGGAGGGCCCTCCCCCGGGGCATCGGCCAGCACATAGGCCCCCCGGCGAACCCACGAGGCGTCGGGGTACTTCGTACGGTCCAGGATGGGAACCCCCTGCCGGGTCAGGATCAGGGCGACAGGCCGGTGCCGGGTCTTCAGGGCAATCTCCCAGGCATAGGCGGTTTCGTTGGCATCCGCCGGCCGCAGCACCAGAAGATTAGGGATCATCCGGAGCGAGGGCAGTTGCTCAATGGGCTGGTGTGTGGGGCCGTCCTCGCCCAGGGCGATGCTGTCGTGGCTGAACACGAAGATGACATGCAATCGGCTCATGGCCGCCACCCGCAGGGCGGGCCGGAGGTAATCCGAAAAGACCAGGAAGGTGCCGCCAAAGGGGATAAGCCCACCGTGATAGGCAATCCCGTTGAGAATCCCGGCCATCCCGTGCTCCCGGATGCCGAAGTGCAGGTACCGGCCCTGCCGGTGCTCGGGCTGGAGGACCTCTGCCTGCTGGATCCGCAGGCCATTGGAATCCGTGAGGTCGGCAGAACCCCCGATCAGATTGGGCACGCTGGGAAACAGGCGATTCAACACCTTCTGGGAGGCCTTTCGCGTGGCGAGGGGCCCATCCTCCGGACGGAAGTTGGCCCACGCTTCACCCGACGCCTCCTGGGTGGTGGTTCCCGCCCAGTGGGCCTGCCACTTCCGGGCCAGGTCCGGGTACTCCCGTTCGTACTCGGCCAGCAGGGCCTGCCACTTCGCCTCCCGCTGCTGGCCCAGTTCCCGATGTCGCCGCATGTAGGTGAGCACATCTTCCGGCACTTCAAAGGGTCCATAGGGCCAGTTCAGCCGCCGGCGGGTTTCGGCCACGGCCTCCGGGCCCAAGGGCGACCCGTGCACCCTGGGATTGTCCTGGAGCGGACTTCCATAGCCGATATGGGTGCGTACCGCAATGATCGTGGGACGATCTCTTTCCTCCCGGGCAGTTCGGATCGCCCGATCCAGGGCCTCCAGGTCGTTGCCATCCTCTACCCGGAGGGTATGCCAGCCAAAGGCCTGGAACCGTCGGAGAACATCCTCCCGCCAGGCGAGCTGCGTGGGGCCATCAATGGTGATCTCGTTGTGGTCCCACAGGACGATGAGTTTGCCCAGCCGGTGTCGGCCCGCCAGCTGGGCTGCCTCGCAGGAGATCCCTTCCATCAGGTCGCCATCGCTGGCGATCACATAGGTGTAGTGGTCCACCAGGGGAAATCCCGGACGATTGAACACCGCAGCCAGATGGGCTTCGGCCAGGGCCATGCCCACGCTGTTGGCAAACCCCTGGCCCAGGGGGCCGGTGGTGGCTTCTACGCCCGGGGTGAGGCCGTACTCGGGGTGACCGGGGGTCCGGCTGTCCAGTTGGCGGAAGTTCTTGAGGTCCTCCAGATTCAGATCAAAGCCCGTCAGGTAGAGCAGAGCATAGAGCAGCATGGAACCGTGGCCGGCGGAGAGCACGAACCGGTCCCGATTGGGCCAGGAGGGGTTCGTGGGGTTGAACTGCAGAAATCGGTCCCAGAGGACATAGGCCATGGGAGCCGCCCCCATGGGCATCCCTGGATGGCCCGAACGGGCCCGTTCAATGGCGTCAATGGCCAGGAATCGGAGGGCATTGATCACCCGCTGGTCGCGTTCCCTTGGATCCATGTTGCACCTTCCCGTTGGCTAAGCCAGTATTATAGGGCTCTGAGAACTGGAGGAGACGAATGTCTAAGGTCTTTCAAGCCTTCTGGAGCGTTTTTCTGCTGGTAGGCCTGGTCCAGGCAGAGCGGAGCCAGCTGGAAACGGGTCTGAAGATGGACCACGACCGGGTGTACCTCTGGCTCCGCAGTGCCGTGCCGGTGACCCGACCCAACCTGTTCCTTCGCACGGAACTCCAGGACAGCACGGTGGCGTACGCCACCTACCGGGACTTCCCCCGAAACCTCTGGCTGAGGGACACCGTGGGCACCGAGTTTCTCTTTGAACTCAAACCCGTGTGGCCGGAAACCGTGTTCGTTTACCGCGCCCTGGCCGTGGATGCAGAGCGGTACTATCCCTATCTGACGGAGAACCGACGGTTCCGGCTGCGGAAACGGAACGGCACCTGGCAGGAGGGGCTGGTGGTCCGCCTGGGTCCCTTCCTGGCCCTGCCCACGGAAACCACCATGACGGTGTTCTGGTGGGCCAATCGGCCGGTGCCCGCACGGGTAGAAGCCCGGGATCCCTCCGGCCGGATCCACTGGGCGGAGGCCGTGCCCGGCCTGCGACAGGAGGCCACCCTGCACGGGCTGCAACCGGACACCCGGTACCGGTATCGGGTATGGCTCTACGACAAGGCCGACACCTTCCATACCCGGTGGTTCAGTTTCCACACCCTGAACCCCGAAACGGTCCGCATTGCAGTGACCGGCGACAGCCGAATGTCCTGGCGGCTACCGGAAACCGGCGGCCGGGTGAATCGGGTGGCCTACCGGGTGGTCCAGGAGATCATGCTGGCCCTGTACCGGGAACAACCGGATGTCATCGTGTTCACCGGAGACCTGGTCAGCGGCTACGCCCGGGACACCGCCTTTGCCCTCCGCCAACTGGAAACCTGGCTGGACGCCACCTGGCCCGTGAGTGCCCGAATCCCGGTGATGCCGGTTATGGGGAACCACGATGCAGCCGTCACCGTGGTCAAGGAGGCAGAAGCCCGGGCGAATCCCGCACATCAACGGTGGTTCGGTGAGGCACTGTGGGCCCGGGTGTTCACCCTGCCGCGGAACGGTCCTCCCGATCCGCCCGGTGGAAGACCCTACACGGAGAATGTGTACGCCTGGGACCTGGGTCCGGTGCGGCTCATCGTTCTCAACAGCGACTACGGCTACGCTGAGTTTGCCGGCCCCCGGGGCCACCGAAAACCTCCGAAACCCCGGGTCACCGCTCCCCAGCGGCGATGGCTCCTGGAGGTCACGCAGCACCTGCAGGGTAGAATCCCCGTTCTGGCCTATCACGAACCCGCGTATCCGGTGATCCCCGGCCACTCCCTGGACCGTGCCCCGGAGGCCCGGGATTCCCTATGGGCCACGATCCTCCGGACCCCCATCCGCCTGATCTTCAACGGCCACGAACACCTCTACGCCCGCAGCCGGATAGACTCCCTGGTGGACCCCCGCTGGCACCGACCCGTGTTCCAGGTGGTCACCGGTCGCGCCGGCGCACCCCTTTATGCTCCGAACTTCCGGGGCGTTTCGGTACCTCCCTATGTGCAACGCCT
>CAZXAO010000133.1:0-5528 GCA_964638465.1 uncultured bacterium
TACAAGGTGCTGAACCTGCAGCCCGGTGAGGAGGCAGGCATCAAGGATGTGACCCTGCTGGTGGAAGGACCGTACGCCTACGGGTACCTGAAGGCCGAACGCGGGGTTCATCGGCTCGTGCGGATCTCGCCCTTTGACGCCTCCCGCCGGCGCCACACCTCCTTCGCCTCGGTGTTCGTGTACCCCGAGATGGAAGAGGTGGAAGTGGAGATCCGCGACGAGGACCTCAAGATTGATACCTTCCGGTCCTCCGGTCCCGGGGGGCAGCACATGCAGAAGAACGAGACCGCCGTGCGGATCACCCATCTGCCCACGGGCATCGTGGTCACCTGCCAGTCGGAGCGATCCCAGCACCAGAACAAGGAAACCGCGCTCAAGATCCTGCGGGCCCGGTTGTACGAATACTACAAGGAAAAGGAGCGGGAGAAGATCAAGGATCTGGAACAGGAAAAGGGCGAAATTGCCTGGGGCCGGCAGATTCGGTCCTATGTGCTGCATCCCTATCGGATGGTCAAGGACCACCGGACGGGCTACGAGGTGGGCAACGCCGACGCCGTGCTGGATGGGGACCTGGATGGCTTCATCCGCGCCTACCTCCTGCAACAACTGCGGCAAAGGAAGGAACGGACTCCTCAGAACCAAGGGGATTCACAGCGGAGTTGAACCGTCCTTCGTTCCAGATCCATCCAGAGGACTTCACGCTGCCGGGGTGGGTGCCTACAGGTTGCTGCTCCCGAACCCCTAATCATGATTAGGCCTAATCCAGATTAGGATTATAGACCGGCCTGGCCTCTGATGCTACTTCGCCACCCTTACCGGCTGCTGTAAGATAAACGGAAAAACGGAGGGCAACGATGAAGCGGTTCCTGTGGACGCTGGTTCTGGTGGCTACCCTGAACGCCGCCACCGACTTTGAGGCCCTGTCCCGCCAGGCAGTGAACGATCTGACCCCCACGCTGGCCCTGGTGATGAGCGCCGACCAGATGAACGCTGCCAACACCCTGGGCGGCTTCCCCCACTGGCGGGTGGGCATCGCCTCCTCCTTCACCCGGATCACCTACCAGAACCCGGCCCAGGAGGGCGAAGAGAACAGCGTCTGGCTCCCCTACCCCTACCTCTACGCCCAGGTGGGCCTCTACGGCGGCATGTCCTTCACGCCCCTTCTGGGGGGCGTCGGCAGTGTGGACCTGGTGGGCCGTTTCAGCACCCTGAGTTTCCTGAACAACCTGAGCGACAACATCCTGCAGATGCCCACCTACTGGGCCGCGGGCGCCCGCGTGGGGATTCTGCGGGATCGGCTCTGGTCCCCCGCCGTTTCCGTGACAGTCCTCTACGGCAACATCACCCCCATGGAGGTGGGCGCCTACAGCGAGGAGATCCAGGACACGGTGCGGGTGAAGGCCTCGGCCCGGGCCACCGCTGTGTACCTCTCGGTGTCCAAAAACCTGTTGCTCCTGGAGCCCTACCTGGGAATCGGGTATGTCAGTGGCGCCGCCGACGCCCAGTTCCGCCTGGGCGAAGAGGACTACCAGGACCTCGCCCACCTGGACAGCCCCTCCCTGCTCAAGACCACCCTGGGGGTGCGGCTCTCGGTGCTGCCGCTCGTGAGCGGGTTCGGTGAGGTGACCTTCGCCGGCCCGCACACCGTGTTCGGCCTGGGCCTGAACCTGGGCTTCTGAACCCCCTGGGCCTGTGGACCTGAAACGGTTCAACCCCCTGACGCTCCTGGTCCTGGGGTATTCGGGCCTGTCCCTGATGGGGGCCCTGCTCCTCCTTCTGCCCTTTGCCCGAAATGGCCCGCTGAGTCCGATAGACGCGCTTTTCACCTCCACCTCGGCCCTCTGTGTCACCGGCCTCATCGTCAAGGACACGGCTACCTTCTACACGGCCTTTGGCAAGGCCGTGATCCTCCTCCTGATCCAGCTGGGTGGCCTGGGCTACATGACCTTTGCCACCACCATCCTGTTCCTCCTGCGCCGGAGGGGCAGCCTGACGCTACGGCTCACCATGGCCGAGTCCTACCCGGAACTGACCCTGGGCCAGGTCTCCCACTTCGTCCGACGGGTGTTCAAACTCACCCTGGCCTTTGAATTGGTGGGCGCCGTGCTCCTGGCCTGGGCCTTTTCCCGGTACGGACTTTCTCCGTGGACCAGCGTGGCCCACGGGGTGTTCATCAGCGTATCTGCCTTTTGCAACGCCGGGTTCTCTTCGTTTTCCGATAATCTCGCCTCCTTCGTGACCCAGCCGGTGGTGCTGGTGGTGGTCCCCTTCCTCTTCATCGCCGGTGGCCTGGGCTTCTTCGTGCACCAGGACCTCTACTTCCGGTACCTGCGACGCCAGAAACGCAAACTGGAACTGCACACCCGGGTGGTGCTGCGGATGACCGGTCTGTTGCTCCTCGTGGGGACGGCTATACTCTACCTGGCCGAGGGGGTTCGCACCTCCCTGCCCTGGATCTACCAGGTTCTCAACGCCTTCTTTATGGCCGCCACGCCCCGCACGGCCGGGTTTAACACCCTGGATGTGGCCGGTTTTACCGTGCCCGTGGTCTTCCTGCTGCTCCTGTTGATGACCATTGGAGGATCACCCGGGGGTACGGCCGGGGGCATCAAGACCACCACCTTTGCCGCCCTCTTCCTCTGGGTCCGTGCCTGGCTCCGGGGCAACGAGAAGCCCGTCCTGCTGGGCAACGCCCTGCCCCTGGAGTCCCTTCAGCGGTCCCTGATCATCGTGACCATGGCCACCTCCACCATCCTCCTGGGCACCTGGATCCTGACCTGGACCGAGGGGGCCGTGCTCCGGGAGGTGGGGTTCCTGCCGCTGCTCTTTGAGGTGGTATCCGGCTTCGGTACCGTGGGCCTCTCCTATGGCTCCGCCCATCTGGCCCATGTCTCCCTGTCGGCCGACTTTTCCGCCCTGGGCAAAGGGGTTATGATTGTCATCATGCTCATCGGGCGGATCGGCGTGCTTTCGCTGGCCGCCTGGGTCTTTCGCCGGGAACACCAGCCCCTCCGCTATGTGGAGGGGAGTTACATCGTGGGGTAGAACACCATGCAGTTCTGTGTGATCGGTTTGGGACGCTTCGGCACGGCTGTGGCCCGCACCCTGGCCGACCTGGGCCACGAGGTGCTGGCCGTGGACCGGGAAGAGGAGCCCGTGGCCGAAGTGGAACCCTATGTGACCCAGGGGGTGGTGCTGGACGCCACCCAGGAGAAGGCGCTCCAGAACCTGGGGCTCCGCGACTTTGACTGGGTGGTGGTCGCCATCGGCGACCTGGAATCCTCCATCCTGATCACCGTGCTGCTCAAGGAAATGGGGGTTCCCCGGGTCCTGGCCAAGGCCCTGAGCACCATCCACGCCAAGATCCTCCGCAAGGTGGGTGCCGACCGCGTGGTGTTCCCGGAACGGGACATGGGCCAGCGGGTGGCCCGCTCCCTGGCCTCCCCCATGGTGTTTGACTACCTGGAACTGAGCCCCGGCTATTCCATCGTGGAGATCGCCGCCCCCCGGGAATTTTCCGGCAAAACCCTCAAGGATCTCCGGATCCGGAACCGGTTCGGGGTCACGGTGATCGCCATCCGACGGAAGATGCCCGAACTCAAGGAAGAGAGCAGCAGCCTGGACTTCAAAGAGGTCCCCATCATCTCGCCCACTCCGGACGAGGAGATCCACGAGGGCGACATCCTGGTGGTGCTGGGCAAAAACCAGGACATTGAAAAACTGAGGAAGATCCATGGAGAAGAGTGAAATCCGTCAGTTTCTGGAGGAAGCCAAGTTCTACTTTTTGAACCGAAATCTGGACGAGGCCGAGCGCATCCTGAAACAGGTGGTTCAGGAGGACCCGACCTCGGCCGAGGGCTTTTACCTGCTCGGGCTCATCGCCGAAATGCGGAACCGTCGCGACGAGGCCCGGGCCTACTTTGAAAAGGCCCTGTCGCTCCAACCCGACTACCGGGAAGCCCAGGAGCACCTGGACCGGGTCACCGAGATCCACTGAGCCCCGTGGCATCCTATCCCGTTTACACCGAGGGCGGAGTCAGCGTGGAGCTGATCCACCCGGAGGTCTTTCTTCGGGAACGGGGGCGCCTGGCCCGGGACTTCGGCGTGGCGGCAGTGGCTGCACTGAAACGAACCTCCCTGACCCTCCAGACGCCCGAGGGCATCCCCCTGTTCTCCCTGCCGATCTCCGAACCCCTGGTGGTGGCGGAGACCTTCGCCGGCACCGGCATCCGCTCCCTTCGTTACCTGGTGGAGGTGGGCGGCCTGCAACAGGTGCTCCTGAACGACATCAGTACCCCGGCTCTGGAGACCGCGCGGCACAACGCCCGTCGCCTGGGCCCGCAGGTGGACTTCCGGTTCTACCACATGGAGGCCAACAACTTCCACTACACCCTGAAACTGGAGGAGACCTTTCCCCATCTTCTGGACCTGGACGCCTTTGGCTCCCCCGTGCCCTTCCTGGATTCCGCCTTCCACGCCGTTCGGGACGGGGGCTTCCTGTACATCACCGCCACGGATCTCGCAGCCCTGTGCGGCATTGACCGACGGAGTGCCTTCAACCACTACGCTGCCCTGACGGTGCAGACCGAGTTCTGCCACGAAACCGGGGCCCGGGTGTTCGTCCGCACCGTGGTGCGGGCCGGGGCCCGGCGAAAGTTTCGGGTGCTACCCCTGTTTACCCTCTACGACGGCTACGCCCTGAGGGGCTTTTTCTTCACGATCCACGGCCGATACGACCTGAACCCCCGGCTGGAGGGGTTCCTGGGCGTCTGTTCCCGGTGTCATACCGTCTGGAGCATGCCCATGAGCGGCCAGTACCTCTGCAACCAATGCCCCGGGTGCGGCTCCGAGGCCTGGCTCGCCGGACCCCTGTGGCTGGGAGATCTGCACCACCCGGGGTTCCTGGAGGCCCTGGCCCGCGAAGGCCGGACCCTGGACACCCTGTCCCGCCGCTTTTTCCGGGTACTCCCCCGGATGCAAGAGGAGGTTGGTCTGCCCCCCTTCTTCTACACCACCACCGCGATCGCAGACCGGCTGGACCTCTCCCAGCCACCGCTGGAGACAGTGCTGCAGGAACTCCAGAAGGCAGGCTACCGAGCCGGCCGAACCCACTTCCAGGGCACGGGATTCAAGACGGACGCCCCGTACCCGGAGATAGAGCGCGTGTTCCGAGCGCTGGCGACCTGACCTGTTCCATTCCGACACACCTGCGGACATCCGGTCCCCTTCTTGCCGGCTGCAGGATCCCCGGGATCCATCCTGCTCCCTGGAGGAAGCCTGGGGTCGTTCGCCCCTGAAGGGGCTCCTGCATTTCGCCCTTGTAGGAGCGGGTTTCGCCGCGATGTTTTCAGCGGAAATGCTGCCAGCCAAGGTTGCTGGCCCGGGGCTCCGGATTGTGTTTTCCCTTCTCCGGGGTCCCCAATGTGGAGTGCGGCGACCTGTCGCCGCTTTGGTTTTTAGGAAAGCGGTGCGAGCGCACCGCACTCCAAAAGGGAGATCAAAGCGGTGCCAGGGCACCGCAGTCCAAA
>CAZXAO010000134.1:0-5517 GCA_964638465.1 uncultured bacterium
TACGGCCCGTAGGTTTCACAGGCGTAGGCCCCGTGGTGGTGGTAGTTGTAGTAGTGCTGGATCATGGTGTCGTTTGAGGGAATCTCGTCACCCGTGAGTTCCACCCAGGCTGTCATCACCAGCAGGTTCGGATCCGCCGGGACCGTCCAGTCGGCCAGGCTCACGGTGTCGGTCTCCCCCGGATTCAAGGGGTTGGTGAAGTTCTGGAGCCAGTTGTAATAGGTGTTGCCCAGGGTGTCGGTCACCTGCACACGCACAACATAACTGTTCTCGGTAAAGGTCCCCGTGTTCCTGACAGCGATCCGTACCGGGTACGAAGTGGAAGGGTTCAGGGTGATGCACGCGGGTTCCACGATGTCCACCACGCTCATGTCGTGGATCTGCAGGGTGGGGCCCATCAGGAAGTCCATGATCCACTCCACGAGGTCCCGGGCATGGCGGACCGAGCGGGTGGCTCCCACGGTGTCGCCGGAGATCTCGTGGCTCAGAGCCACGGCGTTGTAGGTGGGATTGCTGTAGACCACACCGGTGTTGTAGCCCGCCTTCGGGTTGTAGAGCAGGGCCTGGGCGATGCCGCCATAGGGAGGCACCGGGGCCACGGCCAGCCGGTCAATCCAGTTGTTGGGCCCACCATAGATCCAGGTGTCCTGCTCAGTGACACTGGGGATCAGGGCATTGTTCTGCCCGATAAGGGTGTCCAGGTCACCGGAGCCGTCCTGGGTATTGGCGGCGTCAATGCCGAAGAGGCTGTCCAGCAGGGTGCGGGAAGCGTCGTAGCCCCAGCAGTCGCCGCCCTCCACATAGGCCCGGCCACCACCCAGGAGGTAGGTTTGCAGTTCTTCCACCTCGGCGTGGGAGAGGGTGTAGTTGTCCGAGAAGATTCCCAGGGTCACCCACACGGTGGAGAAGGAGTCCAGGTTCGTGGCCACCAGCGCCGCAGGATCCGTGGTGTAGTATCCTGCGTAGCCCAGGTCCTGGAGCACCTGGTGGATGAAGGCCCCGGAGGAGGGATCCGGATCCAGATCCAGCACCAGGTAATCGGTCCCCACGTGGTACACCTGGAAGGTGCGGGCCAGCGTGTCGTTCGTAGGGATCTGATCGCTGCCCCAGGCCGTGTACACACGGGCGATGTACGTGCCAGGGGTGCTGGCAGTCCAATCGTCAAAGGATACCTGGCTCTGGTCGCCCGGGGCCAGGCCCAGCACCGTCCGGGAACTGGTGTGAACGATATTGCTATCGGCGTCCAGGATCTCAAAGGTCACCGGGAAGGTGGCTGCATTGGTCCCGAAGTTCTCCACCGTGGCCTGGGGTGTGATGGTGGATCCCAGGTTCACATCGCCCGCCGGAACATCAATGGAGGTCACCCCCACATCGTTGGCTGGCGGAACCCGGTAGAACAGGATGACATCGCCGTCGTTGACGCTGGCTGTGTTGTAGGAGTACTGCAGGCCCACGGTGCCGTCGGCGTTCTCAATGCCGATGGTGGCACCGGCTCCGTTGTCGGAGGAGGTTCCCCAGGTGACATCCTCGTACAGGAAGGCCAGGGAATCACCCGCCTCGTAGAGCTGGATCTCAAAGGTGTAATACCCGTTGGAATAGTAGCGGGGGATGCTGTCCCACTCAATGACGAAGACCCGCTGGCCGTTCACCGTGAAGGTGGCCGTGTCCACATGGCCGCCCGAAGGCGGACGCATGTCGTCCCAGTACACATAGAGGGCGTTGTTGGGCGTGCTGGTGGAGGGAATGGAGCCGTTGCTATAGTTGGTGTAGCCCGATCCAAAAGAGGCGAAGCCGTTGGAGCCGATGTAGATGGTGTTGTAGAGGGTGCCGTAGAACATGAAGTCAAAGGGCAGGTTCACCTGGACATAGTCGTCGTCGCCCAGAGTGAGGGTGCCGGGATCATCGGGATCCAGGTAGGAGGGCGGGGTCCAGCCGGGCTCGTTGGAGTCCACCCATTGATAACCATAGGCATCCGGACCACCGGTGGAAAGGATGGTGGAGTGGCCCGGGGGTTCGGGCATCCCCTTGCGCGCTTGCTCCGGCCGGACCTTCGGGGCCTTGGGGACCGTGGGGACCTGAGCCCGTGGAACCGCGGGCCGGGCAAGACCGTGGTCACCCGGTGCCGTGGTCAGGGCGGGCCCCCGGCCTGCCCAGCCGAGGCCCAACCACGCGAGCACGATCACCAGGGAGTACCCTTTTACGCTTCGCATACGCAACCTCCTTTGCTTTCCAGTGTGTCTTGATAGAAGGAGGGGGAGAAGCAGACCTTCTCCCCCTCCTGCGTCCCATCGCTTGTTTCCCTCAGGTTCCCTTCAGGGGCGGGACTCCCCGAATCCTTCCCTTACGGGCAGGCAGGTGCCGACCCGTTCAGGAAGAGGTAATTGGCCAGGTAGGCGATGTCTGCCTTGTCAAAGGTGCCGCTGCCGTCCACATCCGCGCAGGTGGGATAGGCCGGCGCAGGACCTCCCTGGAAGAAGTAGGCGGTCATGTACACGAGGTCCATGGGATCCACGGTGCCGTCGCCGTTCAGGTCGCCACAGGTGCAAGAAGGTTCAAAGAGCGCCCAGATGAACCAATCGCCGGTGTTGTCCGGGGCCCAGATGTCACTGCTCACGAAGTAGTTGAAGGAGGAATAGGGCATGTACCAGTTGCCACCGGCGATGGGCGGATCCGAGTCCTTACCCAGCCGCAGGTAGGAGCCGTCGGGGTCGGTATGGAACTGGTAGGCCACCACCACACCCCCGGAGTTCAGGGTGATGTCCACGGGGATGGTGACCAGTCCAGCGGTCTGGGAACTGCTGAACACGATGTCCAGGGTATCGGCGTAGAGCAGGGTACCCGGGGCACCGTCAGTGCCGTCGTCGGCATAGACATAGATGGGGGCGGCGGAAATCGTATCATCCGCAGCATTTCCGTCCAGGGAGAAGTAGAAGGCAATGGCTGAGAGATGGGTGGGATAGTCGTCCGGCACGAACCGCATGGCCCACATGTTGCCATCCGCCCAGGAGAACAGCGCATCCACACTGAAATCCGAGTACATGAACCAGTTGGCGGAATCCGGAGGATAGGCATACTGCTCCAGGCTCGCCGTGTTGTTGCTCACATCACCCTCACCCCCGAGGGGGAGCGAGACCGTATCTGTGACCACATAGGGGGTGTACCCGGTGGCCAACGGCGGGGTCCAGGACGCCGAGGCCACCACCGTATCCGTCTCGCCGGGGGCGATGGGGCCTGCGGACACGGTATTGGTGAACACCGCGTTCCCCAGGGTATCCGCCACCACGAACTTCACATTATAGGAATTGATGGTGGTGTTGCCGGCGTTGGACACCACGGCCTTGAAGGTCACGGGGCCCGACCGCACGGCCGTGGCGTGGAAGTACTGGCCAGGATCGGCATACAGGGCCTCGGCCACCAGGTCCGTAATGGCCCCGGAGTACTCCCCCCCGGCCTGGAGGTTCATGTCGCCGTCGGTGACCAAATCAAAGGTGCTCCAGTCGCTTGTGACAAAGGAGCGGTAGGCGTCCCCCGTGGCGTCAAAGGTCAGGGTACGAATCCCAAAGTCTCCTCCCTGGGGTCCCACGAAGATGTAGAAGTCCTCGCCGGCCGAAAACTGGAGCGAGTCGGAAAGGTCAATCTGGTACTGGAAAAACCCCACATCCACGGAGAAGTATCCAGCGTAGATGATGGAGTCGGCGGTATCCGGCTCCTGCGTGACGGTCCCGTTGTCCAGCAGGATGTAGAAGAAAAGGCTATCCGGCGTGGACCCGGCAACATTGTACACCAGCAGGTAGAAGGCCCGCAGTTCAAAGTTGGAAAGGGGCGTGAAGCGCACACCCGCGTACATGCCGGGCCAGTTGTAGCCCCAGTTGGGGTTCCCATCGTCGTAAGCGATGGTGTCCGGCTGGGGGGACTTCACGCCGGGCAGGGTCCGGGGCACCTGGCCCTTGAGGAACATCCGGGCCGCCTTCTGCAGAGCCGGTCCCTTCAGGGGGTGGGCCTGGACGGTCACCCGTTCTGCGGCTCCGGCGACCCCGAGGGCCAGGAGGAGGGGCAGGAGTCTTTTCATTTCAAAGCCTCCAGAGGGTGGATAAAAAGCGGGAGGGTGCTGTTCCAGCACCCTCCCGCCAAGGTTGCCAACGACTTGTTATGTGTGAGCCGGAGCACGGAGGCTCACTTCAGGAGCAGGGTCTTCTTCAGGCTCTGGTACTCACCCGCCTGGAACTTGAAGAAGTACGCACCCGCAGCCACCGGGCGACCCGCATCGTCGCGGCCATCCCAGGTGACGGTGTAGGTGCCTGCGTTCTTGTGGCCCGACACCAGGGTCCGCACCTTCTGGCCCGCGGCGTTATAGACCACCAGCGACACATCGGCGGCCTTGGGCAGACCGAAGGCGATGGTGGTCCGGCCCCAGAACGGGTTCGGCGTGTTCTGGTTCAGGAAGAACACCCGAGGCACCTGGGCACCCTCTTCCACCGCGGTCACGCCCGGAGGCCCGAGGGTCCAGGGCGAAAGTTCGGTGGTGCTCACGCCGGTGACCATGTTGTTCACGGCATCCGGCGTGCCGCCCATGTCCACCCACTGGGGCACGCCCATGTCCAGCCGCCAGGCGTGGAACTGGGTCTCATCCAGGCCTGCAGGCACATCGGTGTCCAGGTAGTAGAAGTCCAGGTCGTAGCTGTCGGCCGTGCCGTTGAAGTTGATGTCCCAGTACTTGTTGATGGAGTTGATGGTGTTCGGGTAGGCATTGTTGTACACGGCCAGGTTCAGGTCGCCGCCGACAGTGATGTTGTGGAAGTAGATGTGCAGCGAGGGGCCCCGGGTACCGGGCTCGTAGAACCAGATGTCATAATCACCACCGGACGGCAGGTTAATGGTCGCCACATCCCCGTAGTTCGCCACATGGAGGGTATCGGAGGGCGGACCCGAGGACTGAACATAAAGGGTGCAAGGATACCAGGTCTTCGGATCCTCGTAGCCGTCTGCAGTAGCGATGCTCAAAACCGACGCCGGCCCTCCTGCATATGCCGTTGTATCCAGAAGGATGGTTTCTCCGGCGGGGGCATTTGGGTCTACGGTGAAAATCGCCCATCCCAGCATGTGCGGGACATTCGGAACCAAGGGGGTCTCTCCCACGTAGGCGAACCGCTGTGCACCAACGAAACCTTGAGCCAACCCGTAATAGATCGTATCGCCGGAGAACAGGAAGAAATGCCAAAGATCCAAAATTTCGGGACCAAGAACAACTGTGTCATTTACCGCATCACTGGGGTCCTCCGGTGTACCAGGCTTAAACGCCCACGGCATCATGAAACCACCGACTTCCTGGTCACTCTGGAACCAGAAATAGACGGTATCCGTTTCTCCAGGCAACACCGTGCGCGACGTGACCATGTTCAGGGTATCTACGGGCGAAAAAGTTACCCACACGTCGGAGGTCGCAAATAGACCTCCTGCCATAACACCAAGGATTACTACACCTTTCAGCCACTTCATTTTACCCTCCTTGTTACTGGT